>JBJHCE010000001.1:0-110787 GCA_050485865.1 Gemmatimonadales bacterium
CCCTCGCCTACGGGGCCCTGGCGAACGGCGGCCTCCTCATGGAGCCCCGGATCGTCCGCGAGGTCCGGGGCCCCGACGGCCAGGTGCTGGAACGCTTCGAGCCCCGGGTGGTGCGGCGGGTGATCCGGCCGGACGTGGCCGCGGAAGTGAGCCGGGCCCTCGTGGAGGCGGTGGAGGAGGGGACGGGGACGAGGGCTCGGCTCAGCACCTTCGCGGTGGCCGGAAAGAGCGGAACGGCACGGGCCACAGGCCCCGACGGGCGGTACGAGACCGGGGCCTACTTCGCCTCGTTCGTGGGCTTCTTCCCCGCCGAGAGCCCCCAGCTCGTGGTGTTCGTGAAGCTCGAGCGCCCGCAGGGGGCGTACTACGGCGGCGCCACCGCCGCCCCGGTGACCCGGGCGACGATGGAGGCGGTCCTCGCCGCCCGGCACCCGCCCCTGGACCGGGAGGCACTCGCCTCCATTGCCCGGAACCAGGAGCGGGAGCTCCAGGCACCCCCGGTCGAAGAGGCCGCCGCGGGGGAGGGGGCACCCCTCCCGGCGCCCAGGACCGGAGGGGGGATCCCCGCCCTCTTCGCATCCTTCGAGAACGGGGCCGCCGCAGTCCCGGCGCCCGTGGCGCTTCGTCCCGGCACCGACCAGGAGCCCGGCGAGGCGGGGCCGGGGCGCTTCCTCCTACCGCAGGTGGCCGGGCTTCCGGCGCGGTCGGCCCTTCGCACCCTTCACGGCCTCGGCCTGCACGTGATCTGGGAGGGCGAGGGCCCGGTGGCGGGCACCCTTCCCCGGTCGGGTGCCGAGGTTTCGGCCGGGGACACGATCCGGGTCCGGGGCGCCCGGGGCGGCCCGGCCTCCGGGAGGGGTGCGCGGTGACCACCCCACCCGCCGTTTCCCTCTCCCGGATCGCCGACGTCCTCCGGGGCCAGGGGCTCGAAGCTGAGCTCCGCGCCCCGGGGGACGCCGCCGTTCACGGGGTAGCCCAGGACTCGCGCACCGTCGTGGCCGGGGACCTCTTCCTCGCCTGGAAGGGAACCGCCCTCGACGGGCACGACTTCGTGGCCGACGCGGCGTTCCGGGGCGCCGCTGCCGCCCTCGTCGAGCGGTTCGTGGACGATGTCGGGATTCCCCAGCTCCGCGTGGACGATGCGCGGCGGGGTGCGGCGGTCGCGGCCATGGCGGCGGTGGGCGATCCGCAGGAGCGGATGCACCTCTCGGCCGTGACCGGAACGAACGGAAAGACGACGACGGCGCTCCTCCTCCGGCACCTCCTGGGGACACGGGAGGGGTGGAAGGCGGCAGCACTCGGCACGCTGGGCGTGGTGGGGCCCGACGGACGGGTCCGGGAAGGGACGGGGGGTCTCACCACGCCCGGGCCGGCGACGCTGGCGCACCGCCTGAGGGAGCTCGCCGACGAGGGGGTGACCCACCTGGTCCTCGAGGCCTCGTCCCATGCCCTCGAGCAGCACCGGCTCGATGCGCTCCGCTTCGACGTGGCCCTCTTCACGAACCTGACCCGGGACCACCTGGACTACCACGGCACGATGGAGGCCTACCTGGAGGCCAAGGCCCGCCTTGCGGGGCTCCTTTCCGGGGACGCTCACGTGGTGGTGAACGCCGAGGTCCCCGCCTGGAAGGGGCTCCCGGCGCTCCCGGCGCGGCTCCGACCGGTGGCTGTGGAGGGGTACGATCCGGAGGCGCTCCCCGAGGCGCGGGGGCGTGACGCCGCCCTCCTGGCCCGGGAGGTGACTCTCGCCGGGACGGGCGCGCGCTTCCGGCTGGAAGAGGAGGGGAGAGGAGACGCGGCTTCCGTGGCCCTTCCCCTCCTCGGCCGGTTCAACGTGGAGAACGCCCTCGTGGCCGCCGGTGGGGCCCTCGCGACGGGGCTCACCCTGGCCCAGGTGGCCGGGGCGCTGGCCTCGGCTCCCGCTCCGGCAGGTCGAATGGAGCTCGCGGTCACGGACCCGGTCCCCGTGGTGCTCGACTACGCCCACACCCCCGACGCGCTGGCCCGGGCCCTCGAGACCCTGGCCCCCCTCTACCCCGGGCGGCTCATCGTGGTCTTCGGGGCGGGTGGGGACCGGGACCGGACGAAGCGCCCGGAGATGGGGCGGGTCGCCGCCGCCGGGGCCGGCTACGCCATCGTGACCTCCGACAACCCCAGGACCGAGGATCCGGACCGGATCATCGACGACGTGGTGGCCGGGATGCCGGCCGGGGGCCCCTGGGAGCGGGTCACGAACCGGCGGGACGCCATTGCCCGGGCCCTCGAGATCGCCGAGCCCGGTGATGCGATCCTCCTGGCGGGAAAGGGGCACGAGACCTACCAGGTGGTGGGTACCGAGACCCACCCCTTCGACGAGCGGGTGGTGCTGGCCGGGCTCCTCGAGGGTCGGGGGGCGGGATGAGCGCCGCCGCCGCCTCCGTGCCTCCCTTCGCCTGGACGGTGGCCTCGGTCCGCGAGGCCCTCGGCCACACGGGGATCGCGGATCCCACGGACGCCGAGCGCCGGTTCCGGGCCGTCTCCACCGACACCCGGTCCCTGGAGGAGGGGGACCTCTTCGTGGCCCTCGAGGGCCCGAACTTCGACGGCCACGACTTCGTTGCCGAGGCTGCCCGGAAGGGCGCCGCCGGTGCCGTGGTCCGCCGTGTTCCCCCGGTTCGCCCGGAGGGGTTCCTCCTCTTTCCGGTGCCCGACACCCTGGAGGCCCTGGGGGCCCTGGCCCACTACCGCAGGCTCCGCCTCCCCGCCAGGGTCGTGGCCATCACCGGTTCGTCGGGGAAGACCACCACGAAGGAGATCCTTCGCGCGGCGGTGGAGGGAACGCTCCGCACCCACGCCACCCGGGCGAACCTGAACAACCGGATCGGCGTTCCCCTGACCCTCCTCGAGGCTCCCCTCGACGCCGAGGTGGTGCTCCTGGAGGTGGGGACGAACGAGCCCGGCGAGATCGGCGCCCTGCGCGCGGTGGCACACCCCGACGTGGCCGTGGTGGTCACGGTAAGCGAGGCCCACGTGGAGCGCCTCGTGGACCTGGAGGGGGTCTACCGCGAGAAGCTCTCGATGCTCGACCGCCTCCCTGCAGGTGCCACGGTGGTCGTGGGCGACGACCCGGCCGGGCTCGCGGACCGGGCCCGGGATGCCGCCCCCGGGCATCCCCTTCGGGTGACCGGCCTTTCGGAATGGGCCGACCAGCCCTGGCGGGGTCGCCTCGTCGAGTCCGACGCCGAGGGACGCTGGCGCGTCGCCACCCCGGCGGGGAGCTTCATCGCCCCCGTTCCCGGGGCCCACGGCGCCCGGTGCGCCCTCGTGGCGCTGGCGGTGGCCGATCTCCTGGGTGTCCCCCCCGAGGCGGCGCGGGCCGGGATCGCCCGCACGACCCTTCCGGGGCTCCGGAGCGAGGTGCGCATCCTCCCCTCGGGCACCCTCCTCGTGGACTGCTACAACGCGAACCCCCAGTCCACCCGGGCCGCGGTGGCCTGGCTCGCCGCCCTCCCCTCCGCCGGCCCGCGCATCGCGGTGCTCGGGAGCATGCTGGAGCTGGGCGCGCGCTCGGAGGTGCACCACGAGAAGGTGCTCCGGGAGGCCCTCGAGGCCGAGGTCGACACGATCGTCGCCGTGGGGCTCTTCGCCGACACCTCCGCCGCCCGGCAGGAGGCCGGCGGCCGCATCCTGTCCGCCCCCGACGCCGACGCCGCCCGCCCCCTGGTGCTGGACACGCTCCGACCCGGGGCCACGGTGCTCCTCAAGGGGTCCCGGGGGGTCACCCTGGAGCGCCTCGTTCCCGACCTGGAGCGGGCGCTCGGGGGGACCGGCGCGGCCCAGGGACCCCCGGCGGGAGGAGGAGGCTGATGCTCTACCATCTCCTTCCCCGCTTCGCCGACGTTCATATCCTCTTCAACCTCTTCAACTACCTGACCTTCCGGTCGGCGGGGGCAGGGGTCACGGCCTTCCTCTGCGCCTTCCTGGCCGGGCCCTGGGTGATCCGGCGCCTCCGCCTCCTCCGGGTGGGGCAGGTGGTGCGTACCGAGGGGCCGGAGAGCCACCTGGAAAAGGCGGGGACCCCCACCATGGGCGGGGTGCTCATCATCCTGGGCGCAGCCGCGGCCACCCTTCTCTGGGCCGAGCTCGCCAACTGGTACGTGGTCCTGACCCTCGTGGCCCTCCTCTGGATGGGGGCCATCGGGTTCATGGACGACTACCTGAAGGTGGTGCAGCATCGCCCCCGGGGACTCATCGCCCGGTACAAGATGGTGGGGCAGCTCAGCTTCGGCCTCGGACTCGGGGCCTTCCTGGTGCTCTTCCCGATCCACCCGGTCCCCACCACCTGGACCATGGTCCCCTTCTTCGACGGGTGGGTCGCCGTCTTCCACCCGGTGGTCTACATCCTCTTCGTGTCCCTCGTGGTCTCGGGCACCTCGAACGCGGTGAACCTCACCGACGGCCTCGACGGGCTCGCCGGAGGGCTCGGCGCCATCGCCTTCGTGACCTTCGGGGTCCTGGCCTACCTCGTGGGGCGCGTCGACACCTCGGCCTACCTGGGGCTCCTCTACCTCCCGGGCACCGGGGAACTCGCGGTCTTCGCCGCCGCCCTCGCCGGGGGGATCGTCGGTTTCCTCTGGTACAACGCCCACCCCGCGGAGGTCTTCATGGGGGACACGGGCTCCCTCGCCCTCGGGGGCGCGCTCGCCGTGATGGCGATCCTCCTCAAGGCCGAGTTCTTCCTCCTCATCGTGGGAGGCGTCTTCGTGGCCGAAGCGGTCTCGGTGATGCTCCAGGTGGGGTGGTTCAAGTTCACGCGTCGCACCCGGGGCGAGGGACTCCGCCTCTTCAGGATGGCCCCCCTCCACCACCACTTCGAGCACGTCTGGGCGGAGCGGAAGCGGGTGCGTGGCTCCGATATCGAGCAGACGGTCGTGGTGCGCTTCTGGATCCTCGGGATCCTCTGCGCCCTCGTCGCCTTCAGCACGCTGAAGATCCGGTGAGGGAGGAGCGATGGCCCGCCACGAACCCCGGGAGGAGGCGCCCGACGTCTCCATCATCGGCCTCGGTGCCAGCGGATTCGCCGCTGCCCGCCTGGCCCTCAAGCAGGGAGGACGCATCCATGTCTCGGATCTTCGAACGGACCCCGCGACTCGCGCTCGTGCCGGTGAGCTCGTGGAGCTGGGAGCCCACGTCGAGCTGGGCCACCACGACGTGGCCCGCATCGCGTCGGCCCGCACCCGCGTCGTCTCTCCGGGCATCCCTCCGGACGCTCCGGTGCTCCAGGGCCTCCGGGCACGGGGCGCCCGCTGGATCGGCGAGCCCGAGTTCGCCGTACGCTTCCTCCCGGGTTCACTGATCGCCGTGACGGGCACGAACGGGAAGACCACGACGACGCTCCTCGCGGCCCACCTCCTGCGGGAGGGCGGCCTCGATGCCGAGGCGGCGGGAAACGTCGGGGGCGGCCTCGCCCCGGCGGCGTCGGAGCTCGCCCTTCGTCCCGTTCCACCCCGCTGGAGCGTCCTCGAAATGAGCTCGTTCCAGCTCGCCGATACGGAGCACTTCGCCCCGGAGATCGGGGTCGTGACCTCCCTCGCGCCGGACCACCTGGACCGCTACCCGGACGTGGCGACCTACTACGCCGACAAGGCCCGCCTCTTCCGGAACGCGCGTCCCACGGACCTCTGGGTCCTGAACGGCGAGAGCGACGAAGTCCGCGATCTTCCGGGAGATGCACACGGGGTGCGCCTCCTCTTCGGGGCGGACCCGGAGGTGGGCGCCGGGAGCCCGAGGCCCGGAGAAGCGGGGACCGCAGCCTACCTGGACCGGGGCGTCCTCACGCTCCGCATCCCCGAAGCCGCCGGCGGCACCGGGACCCCGGAAGGGCTCGTCCCCGCCCCTGAGCTCCCGGTCCTGGGCGCCCACAACGTGCGAAATGCCCTCGCCGCGGCCCTCGTGGCGCGGCTCGCCGGCGCGGACCCGGAGGGGATCCGCCGGGGGCTCCGGAGCTTCCGGGGGCTCCCGCACCGAATGGAGCGGGTGATCGAGGCCGGGGGCGTGCTCTGGATCGACGATTCGAAGGCCACGAACGTGTCCGCCGCCGCCGCCGCCCTCGGGAGCCTGGACCGCCCGGTGGTGGCGCTCCTGGGCGGGAAGGACAAGGGCGAGGATTTCCGGCCGCTGGCGGGGGCGCTGACGGGGACACCCGCCGGGTCCGTCAGGGCGGCGATTCTCTTTGGAGCTGCGGCCTCCCGCCTCGAGGCCGAGCTGGCTGACGCCCTCGAGGGGCGGCCCGGGGCCCCGCCCCTCCACCGGGTGGAGGGGCTCGACGAGGCGGTGGCCCTCGCCCGGCAGGTCGCCCGCTCCGGCGACGCGGTCCTCCTGGCCCCGGCCTGCTCGTCCTTCGACGCCTTCACCGACTTCGCCGCCCGGGGTGAGCGCTTCGCAGCCCTCGCCCGGTCGGGCGCCCCCCGGCCGGATGGGGACGGCGGCGCGGTGGCACCCCGGGACCCGGAGGCGGCCTCGTGATCGGCGGGATCCTCCGCGGAGCGCCGGTGCGGGTGGGCCGGGGCGGGGGTTCCGGGGGCTCCGGCGTGCGCGCCGACATCGCCCCTGCGGCGCGCCCCACCCTTCCGGACACCGGCCTCGGTACCGGGTGGGAGCCGGCGGTCCTCCTCGCCGCCACCCTCCTCCTCCTGGGGTTCGGCCTCGTGAACCTCTATTCGGCCTCTGCCTTCCTGGCCCAGCGCCAGGCCCTCCCGGACCACTTCTACGTGGTCCGCCAGGCGGTGGGCGCCGGGGCCGGGTTCCTGGGGCTTCTCGTCGCTTCGCGCATCCCCTACACCTGGTGGCGCTTCCTGGCCTGGCCCATGGTGGCGGCGGTCTGGGTCGCCCTCCTCCTCGTGGTCCTTCCCTGGACCACGGGGATCGCGCCGGAGATCAACGGGGCCCGCCGGTGGCTCCACGTCGGGGTCACGATCCAACCCTCGGAGGCGGCGAAGCTCGCCATCGTGATCTGGACCGCCCACCTGGCGGTGAAGAAGCGGGACCGCTTCCGGAGCCTGAGCCAGGGGCTCGTCCCCTTCCTCGTCGTGTGGGGCGTGCTCCTCCTTCCGATCCTCCTCCAGCCCGACCTCTCCACCGCCTTCGTGGCCGGGTGCCTGGGGCTCCTCGTGCTCTTCACGGCCGGGGCCCGGATCGGGCACTTCCTCTTCCTCGGCCTCCTCCTCCTTCCGGTGGCGTGGATCCAGCTCTCCCGGGGGTTCCGGATGGAACGCCTCCGCTCCTTCGGGGACATGGAGGGGACGGCCATGGGCGCGGGGTACCAGGTGCGGCAGTCGCTGATCGCGCTGGGGTCGGGGGGCGCCACCGGGGTGGGCTTCGGCGAGGGGCGGCAGAAGTTCGGCTTCCTGCCCGAGCCGCACAACGACTTCATCTACAGCATGATCGGCGAGGAGTGGGGCTTTCTCGGGACCGGGAGCCTCACCGTCCTCTACCTGGCCATCGTGGTGGTGGGATTCCGGATCGCCCGGCGCGCCCCGGACCTCTTCGGGCAGCTCCTGGCGGTGGGGATCACGAGCATGGTGGCGCTCCATGCCGTCCTCCACATGGCGGTTGGGCTCGGGGTCGTCCCCACCACCGGGCTCCCCCTTCCCCTGGTGTCGTACGGGCGTTCGAACCTCCTCGTGACCCTCCTGGGGCTCGGGATCCTCCTCTCGATTGCCCGGGGCGACCCCCGGGCCCGGCGGGAGGGTTCCGGACCCGCCGCGGAGGTGGCCCGTGTCTGAGCGCTCCCGGACTGCGCCCGAGACCGCGACCCCGGTGGTCTTTTCCGGCGGCGGAACCGGCGGACACCTCTACCCCGCCCTTGCCCTGGCCGAGGCGCTGGGGCACCGGCGCCCCGACGTTGCGCCCTGGTTCATCGGGGCCGAGCGGGGGATCGAGGCCCGGGTCCTTCCGGCCCGCGGCGTCTCCCACCTCCTGCTCCCGGTCCGGGGGTTCCGGCGGGGAGGTGGGATGCGGGGCGTGGTGGCGAACGTGGGGGTCCTCGTCTCGCTGGCCCGGAGCCTCGGCCTCCTCGCCGGGCGGATGCGGGAGCGCCGCCCCGCCCTCGCGGTCGTAACCGGGGGGTATGCGGGCGGTGCCGCCGGGATCCTGGCGATCCTGCTGCGCATCCCCCTGGTTCTCCAGGAGCAGAACTCGGTGCCGGGACTCACGATCCGTCTCCTGGCCCTGGGGGCCCGGGAGGTGCACCTGGCCTTTCCCGAGGCCCGGGGCCGCCTCCCCCGCCCGGCCCGGAAGCGGGCCCGGATCACCGGGAACCCGGTCCGCCCCCCGGAGGCGGTGGACCGGAGCGCGGCGGCGGCGGAGTTCGGGCTCCAACCCGGGGGAACCGTGGTCCTCGTGGTCGGCGGGAGCCAGGGCTCGAAGGCGCTGAACGAGGCGGTGGTGGCGCTGGTGGCGGAGGCAGTGACCGCAGGGGGGCTCCCCGGGGAGGCCCGGCTCCTCTGGGCCACCGGACCCACGCACCTGGACGCCACCCGGGAGGCCCTCGAAGCCCGGTGCGGGGGTGTCGTGCCGGACTGGGTCGCGGCAGTCGGGTACATCGAGACCATGCCCCTGGCCCTCGCCCTCGCCGAGGTGGCGGTAAGCCGGGCCGGGGCCATGGGGACCTCCGAGTTCCTGGCATGGGGGATCCCGGCGGTCCTCGTCCCCCTTCCCACCGCCGCCGCCGACCACCAGACCCGAAACGCCCGGGCGCTGGAGGAGGCGGGGGCGGCGGTCTGCGTGCCCGAGTCGGAGCTCTCCGGGGCCCGGCTCCTCCGGGAGCTCTCGGGGCTCCTGGGCGATCCGGCGCGCCTGGCCGCCATGGCCGGGGCGGCCCGGGTCCGGGGACGCCCTGGCGCTGCGGTGGAGATCGCCACCGCCCTCGAGGCGCACCTTCCTCCGGCGAGGGTCTCGTGAACGGCGCGTCCGGTCCGACGCTCCGGGAACTCGCGTCCCGCGGCTCCGTCCACTTCATGGGCGCCGGCGGGGCGGGGATGTCCGCGCTCGCCGAGGCCCTCCACCGCGCCGGGGCCACGGTGACCGCCTGCGACCGGGAGCCGGGCTCCGGGGCCCGGGCCCTCGAGGCCCTCGGAATCCGGGTCGACACCGGCCACGACCCGGGACACCTCGAGGGGGCGGGCGCTCTCGTGGTCACTGCGGCGGTCCCGGCGGATCATCCGGAGCTCGCCCGGGCCCGGGAGCTCGGGATCCCGGTCCTGAAGCGGGCCCGGGCCCTCGGGGAGTGGGTCTCGGGGGGGAAGGTGGCGGCGGTGGCGGGGACCCACGGGAAGACCACCACGACGGCGCTCCTGGCCACGATCCTCGAGCACGCCGGGATGGATCCCACGGCCTTCGTAGGGGGCGAGGTCCCCCGCTGGAAGAGCAACCTCCGCCCCGGCAGGGACGACCTCTTCGTGGTGGAGGCCGACGAGTACGACCGGTCCTTCCACCACCTGGCCCCGGATGTGACCGTGGTCACGAACGTGGAGGCGGACCACCTGGACATATTCGGGACCGAGGCCGGGGTCCGGGAGGCCTTCGTCCGGTACCTGGAAGGGGTCCGCCCGGGCGGGGCCGTCTGGGGATGCGCCGACGACGGGGGCTCGGCCCGCCTCCTGGCGGCGAACCCCGGCCCGGGAAGGACGCACAGCTACGGAATGAACCCGGGGGCCGAGCTCCGGGGCGAGGATCCCGTCTTCGAGCCCGGAGGGGCCTCCCTCCGGGTCCGGGAGCGGGGGCTCGACCGGGGCCGGATCCGGACCCGCCTGGCGGGGATGCACAACCTCCGGAACCTCCTGGGAGCCGCCGGCGCGGCCCGCACCCTGGGGGCCTCCTGGGAGGCGATCCGCGCGGGTGCGGAAGCCTTCGGAGGGGTCCGGCGGCGCTTCGAGTTCCTGGGAGAGATCGGGGGGGTGCGGGTCGTGGACGACTACGCCCACCACCCCACCGAGGTGGCCGCGGCCCTCGCCGCCGCCCGGGCCCGGGCTCCGGAGCGCCGCCTCGTGGCCGTCTTCCAGCCCCACCTCTACTCGAGGACCCGGGACTTCCACCGGGCCTTCGGCGAGGCCCTTTCCGCCGCCGACGTGGCCTGGGTCACCGCGATCTACCCGGCCCGGGAGGAGCCCATTGCCGGGGTGGACGCAGGGCTCGTGGCCGCCGCCGCCCGCGCCTCGGGGGCGCCCGGGGTCGTCGAGCACCCGGAGCTTTCGACCCTTGCCGCCGCCATCGCGGGCGCGGTGCAGCCGGGAGACCTGGTCCTGACCCTGGGCGCGGGATCGGTGGACCGGGTGGGGCCCGAGCTCCTCCGCATCCTGGGATCGAAGGGACCGAACGGGGCCGGCACCGGAACCGGGGGCAGCCATGCGTAACGGGGTCCGCCTCCTCGTCCTCACCGCCGTGACCGGGGTCATCGTACTGGGCGTCCAGCATGCCCCTGACGCGCTGGCCTCGGTCCCCTTCTTCGAGGTGGACCGGCTCCGGGTGGACGGCGGGCGGTACCTGGACGGCGCGGAGGTGGAACGCGCCGCCGCACTCCCCGCCGGGTTCTCGATCTGGAGCGACCTGGACCCGGTGGCGGAGCGGCTCGGCGCCCACCCCCTCGTGGCGGAGGTGCGGGTCCGGAGGCGGCTCCCCTCGACCCTGGTCGTCGAGGTGCGGGAGCGGGAGCCGGTGGCGCTCCTTCCCACGCCGGCGGTGACCCCGGTCGATGCGGAGGGACGTCTCCTCCCCATCGACCCCGCCGTGCACGTCCTGGACCTCCCCCTCCTCCACCCCAGGAGTACCGGGAGCGCGGAGGCCCTGACCCCGGTGGAGCTCCGGATCCTGGCCGGGGAGATCGCCCGCCTCACCGAGCTCGAGCCCCGGCTGAGCGGGATCGTGTCCGAGGCGGCCCTCGACCCCTGGGGCGACGTGATCGTGCATCTGGCGCAGCCGGCCACCGCGCTGCACTTCCGCCCCCCGCTCACGGCGGACCGGCTGCGCGAAGGGCTCCGGGTCCTGGCTGACCGCCTCGACCGGGAGCCCGGGCGCGTCCCCGCCACCGTGGACCTCCGATTTGCCGACCAGGTGGTCGTGCGCACCTCCCCGAACCCGCCCCGATGACCATGCGATCGACCCTCATAGCCGGTCTCGACATCGGCACGACCAAGACCTGCGCTCTCATTGCCGAGCTCATTACCGAGGGGCGGCGTCGCCCGGAACTGAAGGTGCTCGGCGTCGGGCAGACGCGCACCGGGGGGGTGCGCCGCGACGTGGTGACCCACATCGAGGAGACCACCGAGTCGGTGCAGTCGGCGATCAAGGAGGCCGAGCTCATGGCCGGCCACGACATCGACCGGGTCTGGTGCGCCATCGGGGGGGACCACGTGGAAGCCTTCTCGTCGATGGGGGTGGTGGCGGTGCAGGGAGAGGAGATCGACCGGGGCGACCTGAACCGGGTCCACGAGGTGGCCCGGGCGGTGGCGCTCCCCCCGGACCGGGAGTTCCTCCACGCGATCCCCCAGGAGTACCGGGTGGATCACCAGGATGGGATCAAGGACCCGGTGGGGATGTCCGGCGTGCGCCTCGAGGCCGAGGTGTACCTCGTGACCTGTGCAGCGGCGGCGGCCACGAACCTCCGGAAGGCGGTGAACCGGGCCGGCTACCGGGTCCAGTCACTCGTCCTGTCGCCCCTCGCCACCGCCCGGGCGGTGCTCACCGAGGACGAGAAGGAGGTCGGGGTCGCCCTCGTCTGCGTCGGCGCCTCCACCACCGAGATCGTGGCCTTCCACGAGGGGAAGATCCAGAACATCGGGGTCCTTCCCATCGGGGGGGATACCGTGACCGGCGACCTGGTCCGGGGGCTCTCGATCCCCTTCGCCGAGGCGCAGAGGGCGAAGGAGCGGCACGGGGTGGCGCTCGCCCAGCTCGTGGACCCGCAGGAGACGGTGGAGCTCCCGGGGCCGGGGCCGGGGCAGCGGCGGGACGTGGCGCGGGAGCTCATTGCCCACATCATCGAGCAGCGGCTCGACGAGATCTTCGGTCTCGTGCATCGCCACCTGGATGCCGCCGGGGTCCTGGACCGCCTCGGAGCCGGGGTCGTCCTCACCGGGGGGACCTCCGCCATGGAAGGGGTCACCGAGATGGCCCAGCAGAGCTTTGCCTCCCCGATCCGGATCGGCGCGCCGGGCGAGGGGCTGAGCGGACTGGCGGCGGAGGTGGCCCGTCCGAGGTTCGCCACCGTCACCGGGGCCTGCCTCCTCGGGGCCGACCGGTTCCACGAGACCGGCGAGGGGGGAAGCACCGTCTCCTCCCAGCTTCTGACGCGCGTTGGCGCCTGGATCCGGGAGTTCTTCTGATGCCCCGAACCTCCGGATCTGTACGCGCGCCGCCGACGAACTCCGAACCCGGGTTCGGAAACGCGACGAAATCGACCACCCTGCGCTGGACAAATCACCTGCCGCCCCCCACATTCCCGCCCAGCGGGAGGAGACCATGATGATTTTCGAATTCGAGGAAACACCGGTTCAGAACGCGCGCATGAAGGTCATCGGCGTCGGTGGCGCCGGGGGCAATGCCGTGAACCGCATGGTGGACGAGGACCTGGAGGGTGTGGAGTTCATCTCCGCGAACACCGACGCCCAGGCCCTGAAGAACGCACGTGCCCAGGTCACGATCCAGCTCGGGAAGAAGCTGACCCGGGGGCTCGGCGCCGGCGCTCGCCCCGAAATCGGGCGGCAGGCGATTTCCGAGTCGGAAGAAGACGTACGGAAGGCCCTCGACGGGGCGGACCTGGTCTTCATCACGGCGGGAATGGGCGGGGGTACCGGAACCGGTGCGGCTCCCCTCATCGGGGAGATCGCCCGGGAGCTCGGCGCGCTCACGATCGGGGTCGTGACCCGCCCCTTCTCCTTCGAGGGGAAGAAGCGGATGCGGCAGGCCGACCTGGGGCTCGCGGAGCTCCGGCGCGCGGTGGACACGATGATCGTGGTGCCGAACGACCGGATCCTGTCGGTGGTGGGGAAGGGGACCACCTTCAAGGACGCGCTCAAGCGCGCCGACGAGGTCCTCCTTCACGCCACGCAGGGAATCTCGGACCTGATCCGGGTCACGGGCGAGGTGAACGTGGACTTCGCCGACGTCCGGACGATCATGGCATGCCGGGGACCGGCCCTCATGGGGTCGGGCTTCGGCGAGGGGGAGAACCGGGCCCAGGAGGCGGCGCAGGAGGCCATTTCCTCCCCCCTCCTCGACGACGTGTCGATCCGGGGAGCCCAGGGCGTCCTCATCAACATCACGGGCGGCATGGACCTGGCGATCGACGAGGTGCACGAGGTGTCGTCGATCATCCAGGAGGAGGCGGGCGAGGAGGCGGAGATCATCTTCGGCGCCGTGCACGACCCGGAGCTCGAGGGGAAGATCCGCGTCACCGTGATCGCCACCGGGTTCGACCGGGAGGCGCAGGCGCGGGAGGAGGCAGCGGTCCTGAAGCCGGACTTTCGCCGGCACGCGCACCCGAGGCCCCTCTCCCAGCCGGTGAGCGTGCCCATCACGCAGCCCCGGGAGGAGCGCCGAGTGGTGAACGGCGAGCCCGGGAACGGATCCTCCTTCCAGGGTCAGGACCGGGGCGGGGTGACCCCCTTCCACCGGCCCCCGGAGCGGGTGGTGGACCGGGCCCAGATCGGAGACCTGGACATTCCGACCTTCATCCGGCGGCAGATGGACTGAGCGCGGTGCGTCGCCCACCCCGAGGGAACCTGGTCCGCCGGGTCGGTGTCCGAGGGGGGTTGCCGGCACGGCGCGGCACGATGAAACGCGGCGGAGCGGAACGGGGAGGCGGAGGGCCCGCCTCCCCGTTCCGGGCGTCGTACGACGAGCACGACAGCCACGAGAGCGAACCGGCCCGATGAATGTACTGAACCGCACCTCCTCCCGAGCCTTCCTGGGCGCGGGAGGCGTCGTCGTCGTTGGCCTCTTCCTCCTCACACCCGGGTTTTCCCGGACCCCCGACGCCGGGGTCCTCCCCGCCCTCCAGGCCGAGTCCGTGGAGGCCTTCCAGGTCGAGACCCTGGGAAGCGGCGAGACCTTCGGCGGGGTTCTCTCCCGGGCCCTCGTTCCCCACGCGGACCAGCGGGCGGTCCTCCTCGCCTTCCAGGAGCACGCTTCGCCGACGCGCCTCCGGGTCGGCACCGAGGTGACGCTTCGCTACCACCGGGGCGACGACGAGGTCCGGGCCATCGAGGTCGTGGTGAGCCCCGACGAGATCGTCCGCATCGAGCGCCAGCCCTTCGGGTGGCGCTCGTCCCGGATCGAGACGCCGATCTGGGTGGACACGGTCTACGTGCAGGGTGAGATCACCCGGGACCTCTGGAGCGCGGTCCTCCTGAACCCGCAGCTCGAGGAGATGCCCCGGTCGGACCGGGCCCAGGTCATCGATCTGATGGACAAGGTCTTCCAGTGGCAGCTCGACTTCTCCCGCCAGATCCGTACGGGCGATGCGTACCGGCTGGCCTTCGAGCGGGAGGTCCGCCCCGACGGAACCATGCGGAAGGGGCGGATTCTCGCTGCCGAACTCGTGAACCGGGGGCGCCCACTCCACGCGATCTGGTTCGACGTCCACGACGACGGGATCGGCGGGTACTACGACCTCGAGGGCGAGTCGCTCCGGCGGGCCTTCCTGAAGGCACCCCTCGAGTTCCGGAGGATCTCGTCGGGGTTCAACATGAACCGGTTCCACCCCATCCTGAACACCCGCCGCCCCCATATCGGGGTGGATTATGCCGCCCCCACCGGAACTCCCGTCATGGCCACGGCCGATGGCACGGTGACGGTCCGCGGGGTGTCGGGGGGGTACGGAAACCTGGTGGAGATCAGGCACGCCAACGGATTCATGACCCGTTACGCCCACCTGAACGGGTTCGCCTCGGGAATCCGGGCCGGTGACCGGGTAAGCCAGGGGCAGATCATCGGGTACGTGGGAATGACGGGGCTCGCCACCGGTCCCCATCTCCACTACGAGATGCACCGCAGCGGGCAGCCCGTGGACCCGCTCAACGTGGACATCCCGGCCGGAGATCCGATCCCCGCCCCGTTCCTCGAGCGGTGGGCCGGGGAGTCCCGGTACCGCTTCGCCCTCCTCGAGCGGGCCGGCCCCGGGCTGGACTACCGGATGGCGCAGGCCCAGGGTACGGGGTCGACGTCGGCGGAAGCCGGGGCGGAAGAGGGCGAGGGGTGACCCGCCCCTCGTCCCCGTCCCGGCAGGGAGGCGCCGGACGGCGGTGAGACGCGCACCTCGCTGGGCCCCCGGGGCCCTCCGGGGTGCGGCGCTCGCCCTCGTGCTCCTCCTCCTCCTGAACCCGGCCCTTCCCGGTCCGGATCCGGCGCTGGAGCGGGGTGAGGTTCCGACCCACTGGGTCGTGGTCGAGCTCCACCCCTCCCTGGCCGCACTTCTTCCCGACTCCGAGGCCGGAGACCCGGCTGCACCCCGCCTCCTGGACGGGGTGGTCGCGGAAGCCCGGGCCCGCCTCTCCGGCGACCCCGGGGCCGCCCTGGCCCTCGTGGGCGGGGGCCCGGTGGAGGCGGTCCCTCCGGACCGTCTGGAGGGGCTCGGCCCGGAGGCGCTGACGGCCCGGGAGGGGGACCTTTCCCGCGCGCTTCTCCGCCTCGTCGAGGCCGGGGCCCGGCAGATCACCCTCCTCTCGCCCCTCCGGGACCCGTCGGGCGCCCTGGAAGGCCTCCTGGCGGACTTCCCCGTTCCCCTCGAGGTCCTCGCCGTGGGTCCGCCGGTGCGGAACGCCGCAGTGGCAGCCCTCGAGCTTCCCGACCGGAGCCCCCCCGGGGTCCCGGTGGAGGGGGCGGTGGTGGTGGCCGGTGAAGGGGGCGGGCCCGGGGACTCCGTCGAGGTGGTGGTCGAGGTCGCCGGGGTGGTCCGTCACCGGGAACGGGTCCCCCTCCCCGAGTCCGGAGCCCGGAGCCGGGTCCCCTTCACCCTTCCGGCCTCCGTGGTGACGGCATCCCCTGCGGACACCGCGGCGGGGGTCGTCGTCGAAGCCCGGACCTCCCTCGATGGCGATCGGTTCCTCCACGACGACCGGCTCACGGGGACACTCGCGGCCGCTCCCGCCCAGCCGACCCTCGTCCTCGTTTCGCTGACCCCGGACGGTGAGCCCCGGGTCCTCCTGCCGCTACTCGAACGGAGTACCGGGCTCAGGGGGGAGGGGTGGATCCGCATGGCCGGAGACCGGTTCGTGGAGCTCGGCGGGGCGGGGCTCGCCGTCCGCACCGCCGCCGCCGGCGAGGTGGCAGCGCGAGGGGCGGGGGCGCGGCTCCTCGTGGTGCAGGGCCCGGACCCCCTTCCCGAGCCCTGGGCAGGGGTCGTGGCCGGACATCCCCGGGTGCTTCGCCTCACCGGCGCAGGGGGGCTCCCCGGTGCCGCACCGGATCCGCGCTGGCGTCCGGATCCGGACCTTCCCTCCTCGCCGCTCTCGCCCTTCCTCGTGGGGGTCCTCCCCCCCGGAGGGGCGGCGACCCTTCCGCCGCTCGCCCTCGCTCCTGCCGCCCTCCCCGGGGCGGGTGTGGGTCCCGCCGGCCTCTCCCTCCGCCCCGTCCTCCGGATGCGGGCGCCCGCCGGGGCGGGGGCCCAGGGGCCCCTGGACGCGGTGCTTGCCGGCGAGGAGGTCGTGACGGGCCCCGAGGGCGAGTCGGCGCGCCGCCTGGTCGTCGTGGCCGGGGCCGGCTACTGGCGCTGGCCCGCCCGCGGGGGCGCCGGGGCCGCCTTCCACCGGGCCCTCTTCGGGGGGGCGGCGGCATGGCTCCTCCACGGATCCACTCCGGCGGTGGGGGGGGCGCCGGAGCCGACTCCTTCGACAGGAGCCGGGCCCACCCCGATTCCGGCGTCGGCCTCGTTCGAAGGGCTCGCCCCGCGGGCGCTCCTCGTCCCGCCCGGGGACCCGCCCCCGCCGCCCGCGGTCGGCCTCGCGGCGGGCCCCCGGGCGGAAGTTGCGGCCTCTCCGGGACGTCCGCTCCGATCGCATCCTCTCCCCTGGATCCTCGTGGCGCTTCTGCTGTGCGGCGAATGGGTCCTCCGTCGCCGGATGGGGCTCCGCTAGCCTCCCCCTTCGGGTTACCTTTGCCCGCGGAAGCCGCGTCCGGCCCCGTCTGCGCCGGCAGCTCCCCCAAGCCCCTTTCCGGACGCCCCCCGGGCCCTACCCGAACCCGAGCCGACGCCTCAGCATGCGCCTCTTCCGAACCCGCGACGAGAAGCGGTCCTCCGTGTGGAAGCGGATCGTGGACCTGGCCCTCACCGACGTCCGCGTCCTCGCCGGCGGGATGGACGAGACCTCCCTGGAGGACCTGGAGGAGCGGCTTCTCGCGGCGGACTTCGGGGTCCCGGCCACCCTTCGCCTCGTGGAGCGGGTCGAGGAACTCGCGCGGCGCGGGAAGATCCGGGGAGGGCGGGAGCTCCGGGAGGCGCTCAAGGACGAGGTGCGCGCGATCCTTGCCCCGGCGGATGGAGAGGCAGGCCCGGGGGAGCTCGCCGAGAACCCCGATGGGACGCCCACCGTGTACCTGGTGGTGGGGGTGAACGGGGTGGGGAAGACCACCTCCATCGCGAAGCTTGCCCACTTCCTGGTGGGACAGGGGCGCTCCGTCCTCGTGGCGGCGGGGGACACGTACCGGGCCGGGGCGGTGCAACAGCTCGAAAGCTGGGCGCGTCGGGTGGGTGCCGATTTCGTGCGCGGAAAGGAGGGCGGGGACCCGGCGGCGGTGGCCTTCGACGCGGTGGAGGCGGGGATCGCCCGGGGGGTCGACGTGGTCATCGTGGACACCTCCGGTCGCCTGCACACGAACCGGGGGCTCATGGACGAGCTCCGGAAGGTACACCGGGTGGTGGCGCGCCGGCTCGAGGGGGCGCCGCACGAGACCCTCATCGTCCTCGACGCCACGGTGGGGCAGAACGCGGTGGCGCAGGTGCGGGCGTTTCATGAGGTCGTGCCCCTCACCGGGATCCTCCTGGCCAAGATGGACTCCACGGCACGGGGGGGGATCGTGGTGGCGCTGCGCGAGGAGTTCGGGATCCCGGTAAAGCTCGTCGGGCTCGGCGAAGGGGTGGAGGACCTTGACGCCTTCGATCCGGAGGCGTTCCTCGACGGGGTGTTCGATGCCGGGGACGGGGACCGGCGCACGGGATGACCGAGCCGGAGGTGACGCGGCTGGACCGCCCGGTCCAGTTCCTGAAGGGGGTGGGCCCGAGGCGCGCCGACGCCTTCCGGAAGCTGGGGCTCGGGACCGCGCGTGACCTCCTCCATCACCTGCCGCGGCGCTACGACGATGCGTCGACGATCACGCCCATCGCCCGGTTGGAGGTGGGGATGGAGGCCACGGCGCGGGGGGTCGTGCGGACCCGGGGGGTGATCCCCACCCGCTCGGGGCTCCGGGTCTTTCAGGCAGTGCTCCGCGACGCCTCGGGGATGATCACCTGTGCCTGGCCGGGTCAGCCCTGGCTCGAGCGGAAGATCCGCGAAGGTGACGAGCTTCTCGTTTCCGGCGCGGTGCGCTTCTACCACGGGCGGCAGCTCCACCCGAAGGAGTTCGTCCTCGTGTCGCGTGGGACCGGGAAGGAGGAGGAGGGTGGGGCGGAGGCCAGGCCCACGACGCGGGGCCTGGAAGCGGCCGAGGGGACCGTATTCGTTTCGTACCCGGCGTCGGACGAAGTCCCGCAGTGGGTGCTGCGCCGCGTGTTCGAGGCGAACCTCGAAGCCCTTCTGGAGGATGCGAAGGAGGAGGAGTACCTCGGGGAGGACGCCCTGGGGGCGCTCCGCCTCCCGGCGCTCCCGGAGGCGTTCCGGATGGTGCATGCGCCCCGCTCCCTCGCCGAAGCCGAGGAGGGCCGGCGGCGGCTCGCCTTTGACGAGTTCCTCTTTCTCCAGCTGGTGCAGGCGCTGGCCCGGGACCACGAGCGGAGGACCGAGCCGGGGATCCGCTTCGAGCGGACGAACGTCCACATCCGCCCCCTTCACGACGCGCTTCCGTTTCCTCTGACCGAGGCCCAGGCGCGTGTACTCCGGGAGATCTACGGCGACCTTGCCTCGGGGCACCGGATGAACCGGTTCCTCCAGGGAGACGTGGGGTCGGGAAAGACGCTCGTGGCGCTCTTCTCGCTCCTTCTTGCGGTGGAGTCCGGGGTGCAGGGGGCGCTCATGGCACCTACGGAGCTCCTGGCGGAGCAGCACGCGGGAAAGCTCCGGGAACTCCTCGAACCCCTCGAGCTCGGGGTGGGGCTCCTCACGGGGAGCCTCGGGGCGCGGGCTCGGGCCGAGACGCTGGAAGGGCTCCGGGAGGGAAGAATCCCCCTCGTGGTGGGGACACACGCCCTGATCCAGGAGGGGGTCGAGTTCCGCCGCCTGGGGCTCGTGGTGGTGGACGAGCAGCACCGGTTCGGGGTGCGGCAGCGGATGGCCCTCGTGGAGGGAGAGGGGGGGGCGAAGCCGCACGTGCTCGTGATGTCGGCGACCCCGATCCCCAGGTCGCTGGCGCTCGCGCTCTACGGGGACCTGGAGCTCTCGATCCTGGACGAGCTCCCGCCGGGCCGGACCCCCGTGACGACGCTCCTGAGGCGCCCTGGCCAGCGAGGGGAGATCTACGAGGGGATCGCGGCGGAGCTCGCCGCGGGGCGACAGGGGTACATCGTGTACCCCCTGGTCGAGGAGTCCGAGAAAACGGACCTCCGGGCGGCGACGGAGGAGTTCGAGCGGCTCCGCACCGAGGTCTTCCCGGGGCGGAGGCTGGGGCTCCTCCACGGACAGCTCCCCTCCGACGAGAAAGACCGGGTGATGCGGGCCTTCCGGGACGGGGCGCTGGACCTCCTCGTGGCGACCACGGTCATCGAGGTGGGGATCGACGTGCCCAACGCCACCGTGATGGTGGTGGAGCACGCCGAGCGCTTCGGGCTCTCCCAGCTCCACCAGCTCCGCGGAAGGGTGGGGCGCGGGGGCGGGAAGGCGTGGTGCGTCCTCGTGGCCGAGGGGGGCGAAGTGGCCATGGAGCGACTCCGGGTCTTCGCTTCCACCACCGACGGGTTCGAGATCGCCCGGGCCGACCTCCGGATCCGGGGGCAGGGCGACCTCTTCGGGGCCCAGCAGAGCGGACGAGACCCCCTCCTCCGGCACGCGGATCTCCTTCGTGACGAGGACCTTCTGCTCGAGGCCCGCGCCCGCGCCACGGCGGTGGTGGCGGCGGACCCGGGCCTCTCGGCTCCCGAGCACGCGCGGATGGCATCGGTCCTCCGCCTGAGGCATGCGCATCGCCTCGCGATGTGGCGGGTCGGCTGAGCCCGGGCGGCGATTGACGCCGGCTTCCCGGCGCCTCTACCTTCCGGGCCGCCGCCGAACCCCCCACGCCCGAACCCCGAGTCCCATGCTGTACGACCGCTACACCGAGGTCCAGAAGCTTTCCGAACACGCCGGATCGGAGGTCACCCTCGCCGGATGGGTCGAGACGGTGCGGGTACACGGCAAGGTGGCCTTCGTCGTGCTCCGGGACGGGACCGGGATCGTCCAGTGCGTGCTCGTGCAGAAGGCGCTGGAGGAGGCCGTGTGGGCGCTCGCTACGACGGGGCTCACCCAGGAATCCGCGGTGGAGATCACGGGCGAGGTGAAGCCTGACGCCCGGGCCCCTGGAGGCCAGGAGCTCGTGGTCCGGGGGCTCCGGCTCCTCGGGAAGGCGGAAGAGTACCCGATCCAGCCCAAGGAGCACGGGGTGGAGTTCCTGATGGACCACCGGCACCTCTGGCTCCGATCCTCCATGCAGCGGGCGGGGCTCCGGGTGCGGGCCGAGGTGATGCAGGGGATCCATGACTTCTTTCATGGACGCGGGTTCGTTCGGGTGGACACGCCGATCCTGACCGGTTCCATCGGCGAGTCGGCGGGGACGCTGTTCAGCACCGATTATTTCGGCGAGCGTGCCTACCTGGCACAGACGGGGCAGCTCTACGTGGAGACGGCCTGCCCCGCCTTCCGGAAGGTCTACTGTTTCGGCCCCACCTTCCGGGCCGAAAAGTCCAAGACCCGGCGGCACCTCACCGAGTTCTGGATGGTGGAGCCGGAGGTGGCCTTCGCCGACTCGGAGGACAACATGCGCCTCCAGGAGGAGTTCGTGAGCTACCTGGTGGCACGGGCGCTCGACCGGTGTGCCGAGGATCTGGAGGTGCTCGAGCGTGACACCTCGAAGCTCGAGGCCGTTCGGCCGCCATTTCCGCGGATCTCCTACACGGAGGCGGTGGAGTATCTCCAGTCGCAGGGGAGCGAGATCGAGTGGGGGAAGGACCTGGGGGGGGCGGACGAGACGATCCTCGCGGAGCGGAGTGAGCTTCCCACCCTGGTCTACAACTACCCGAGGGAGGCGAAGGCCTTCTACATGAAGGAGAACCCCGACGATCCGCGTACGGTGCTCTGCAACGACATGCTCGCGCCCGAGGGATACGGCGAGATCATCGGGGGGAGCCAGCGGGAGGACGATCTCGCGCGGCTCCTGGAGCGGATCCGCGAGGAGGAGCTTCCCGAGGAGGCCTATTCCTGGTACCTGGATCTCCGGCGCTACGGGAGCTTCGTCCACTCCGGGTTCGGGCTCGGGGTGGAGCGGACGGTGGCGTGGATTACCGGGCGTCCTCACGTTCGCGAGATGATCCCCTTCCCGCGGCTCATGAACCGGCTGCATCCATGAGGGAGTGAGGCCAGAGGTGGCGGACGTCGTCATCGACCTGAAGGACCGGCGCCCCGTCTGGGCGGTCCCTGTTTGGGCGGTGGAGCGGATCCGGGCCGCTCTCCCGGATCGATGGACCCTCCACACCGCTTCCACGCAGGCCGACGGTTCGGGTGACGGCCGCTCGACGGGGCCCTCGGACGAAGTGCGCGAGGCGCTGGAGGGCGCGCGGGTCTACCTGGGGTACGGGATCTCCCCTGGCGTTCTGGAGGCCGGGGGTGCAACGCTCCAATGGGTCCACTCCGGGGCCGCCGGGGTGGGGGGCTCGCTCCACCCGGCCATGCGCGAAGCCGTGGAGGATCGCGGGGTCGTCTTCACGAACAGCGCCGGGATCCACGGGCCGCCGATCGCGGAGACGGTGGTGGCAATGATTCTCCACTTCGCCCGGGGGCTCGATCTGGCCGTGCGGGCGCAGGCGGAGGGGCGATGGGGCTCCCGTGCCTTCTTCTCCGAGGACTCCCCGGTCTTCGAAATCTCCGGCACGACGGTGGGAATCGTCGGGTTCGGCGGTATCGGTCGGGAGGTCGGACGCCGGCTTCGCGCCCTCGGTGCGCACGTGGTCGGTCTCAGGCGCACCGCCGCCGCCGACAGAGCGCTACCGGACCCGGAGGGGTTCGAGGTCCTCGGTGGCTTTGGATCCGAGGGGTTGGGGCGGCTCCTGGAAATGTCGGATGTGATCGTCATCGCGGCTCCCGAAACCGAGGCTACAAGGGGCCTCTTCGACGCGGACCGGCTCCGAACATGTCGGCCCGGGACCGTCCTTGTGAACGTGGCGCGCGGCTCGATCGTGGACGAGACGGCACTCTTGGAGGCACTCCGGTCCGGCCACCTGCGGGGCGCGGCGCTCGACGTGTTCCAGGTGGAGCCGCTCCCCGCGGCCAGCCCGCTCTGGGGGATGTCGAACGTCCTGATCACGCCCCACGTAAGCGGCGTCTCCCGGCGCTTCTGGGAGCGAGAGGTGGATCTCGTGGTCGAGAACCTCCGCCGGTTGGTCTCCGGTGCCACCCTGCGGAACCGGGTGAGCCTCGACGCCGGGTACTGACAAGCCCGGCCGCAGGGCAAAGAACCCGGAGTGTGGACCGGAAGACATCCCCGGTCTCACGCACGGTGCGAAGCGCACCCACGCATCGCCCACCCCCTCGACCGTTCTCCTCCGCTGTTGGTGGCCGCTCGTCCCATTCCCGCGCCCATCCGCTGGAGTCACCTTGGGCTCCATGAACGGGAACCAGTCGGGTACGGCCCACCGGCGCCGAAACGTCCTCGATCCTGCGGTGGCGGCGCACAGCGACGTAGTGCGGGATCTGGTATTGTCGATCGTGCGCGCGGTTCATGTCACGCGGGCAGGCGGCAACCCCCGGCGCTGCCCCCGGTGCGGGTCTGCGCACGTGATCGGGTGGGGGAGCTTTTCCGGGCGAAAGCGCTTTCGCTGCAATGGGTGCAGCCGCACGTTCAGCGACTTGACCGGAACCCTGCTCTTCCGGTCAAGGAGGCTTGCGGCGTGGCCCGACGTGCTTGCCCATATGGAGGCCGGAGCAACGCTGAGGCGGACCGCCGCGGGGTGCGGGATCCACCTGACCACCGCCTTTCGGTGGCGCCACCGTTTCCTTTCCTGGCGGCGAGCTCAGCCGGTGCCGGCGCTGGACCGGTCGATCGCACTGGCAAGCATTCGCCTCCGGATGACTTCCACCGGCGTCGTGTCCGGCGCCCCGCCGTCCCTCGTGGATCACCCGCTCCTGAGCCTCCACGTCCACGGCTGCGTCGGCCGGCGGTGGTTGCATCGGCACCCGGTGCTCCGCTTTTCGGCGGGGTTCAGCTCCGTCCGGCGCATCAGCCGCCGCCACCTGGATGCAATCCTCGCACCCTGGATCGCCCCGAGGTGCACGATTCTGGCCCTGGGAGGCCTCGAGCCCCTGGCGCGCTACGCCCACGAGAAGGGATACGCATGTCGTTCAGACACAGGGCGTCGCGACCCAAGGAAGCCGTTCGGGCGCCGCCCCCCGGATCGCCGCCTGGCGCATGCCGCGGTGGGGCGCTTTCGCGTCTGGATCCGCCGGTTCCGGGGGATCGGCGCCATTTACCTCGAGAACTACCTGGAGTGGTTTCGGGTCGTGACCAGTCGCGACGACCTGGAGCCGAACCCGGAGGCGCTTCGCCTGGGGCCTCCCCCGGTGGCGGCCGGGGTGCGCCACATTCCCCGCTTCACCGCCAACTGACGGAACGCGGGGATACCACGCTCACGAGTCTGTCGATGCTGCAGGGGAGCGATCCTGCTCGGGGAGCGCGGGGCGGGGTGGGCGGGGTGGGGCGGGGCTTGGCCCCCGACTCCGGCGCGCCTCCCCGCGGCACGCCCGGTCGACCGGCTTCGCTCCCGGGGTGGCGCTCGACCGGCACCAACACCGGATCCGAACAGTGGTGGAGTCGAGGTTGAAGTGCGGAGGCAGGTGCGGGCGTGCAGGGCCCCGCGCCGCGGGAGGGCCCGGAGTTCTCCCGATCGTCCCTGCGGCCAGGGGGACCCCGTTAGCCTCAGCTGCGACTCAGCCCTGTTCGCCCCGGTTTGCCGGCCCTGCTTCGGTGCGCACCTTGGCCTCCTCCCACAACGCGTCCAGCTCCTCGAGGGAGGCCCCAGGGAGCATGAGGCCCTTCTCACGGGCCATCCGCTCCAGGAGGACGAACCGTCGAAGGAACTTCTCGTTCGCGCGGGACAGGGCCGTGGCCGCGTGGGTCCGGGCGAGCCGGGCGAGGTTGACCGCTGAGAACAGAAGGTCGCCCACCTCGTCCTCGACCGCCGATGTGGAGCCTCCCGCGAGGGCTTCCTCCACCTCGTCCAGTTCCTCTCGGACCTTTTGGATCACGCCCGCAACGTCTTGCCAGTCGAAGCCGACACCCGCCGCCTTCTCCTGCATCCGGTGGGCCCGCAGGAGGGGGTCGAGCCCGTGTGGGAGGGAGGCGAGAACCGAGTCCTTCGACCCGACCGCGCTCTCGTCGTCGGCAGGCTCCCGATTCTCCGCAGCCTTCAAGGCCTCCCACGAAGGCCGTTCGCCGCCGCGATTCGGACCAAAGATGTGCGGATGCCGGCGGATCATCTTCGCTTCGAGCCCGGCGATCACGTCCTCTCGATCGAAACGACCCTCCTCCTCGGCGACCACGACCTGGAACGCCAGGTTCAGGAGCAGGTCTCCGAGTTCGGAACGGAGGAGTTCGGCGTTGCCTGACCGGATCGCGTCCGCCGTCTCGTGGGCCTCCTCCAGGAGATGTGGGACCAGGGACTCGGCCGTCTGGGCCCTGTCCCAGGCGCAGTGCTCCCGAAGAAAGGCGACGACGGTGAGCGCCCGGTCCAGGGTGCCTGCGCCCGGCGGGAAGCCATTCGCCCCCCCCTTGCCGAGCGCGTGGCCTTCAGAGGGTGCGTGGGGCGAGGTGGGTTCAGCCATGGGCATCGTCGGGGTGTGGGAGACGAGAGGGGACCGGATCGGGTTGCTCCCGCCCTGTTTTCTCGCATCTTTCACCGGTCATGTCAACAAACTCCTTCCCTCCGTCCATCGGGCCGTCCGGGACCCGTGCCGGTCCTCCTGTCCGTTCGGCGGATCCGTCGACCTCCCGCGCGTGGGTCGAAGTCTCCGGCGCTGCCCTGCGGGGGAACCTCCGAGGCCTGCGGGATCATCTCGAGGCGCATCTGACCGGGGTCGGACGGCTGGGCATGATCCCGATGATCAAGGCCGACGCCTACGGTGTTGGAGTCGACGCCGCAATGGAGGCACTCGCTGGCGAAGCGCCCGCGGCCTGGGGCGTGGCGACGGTGGAGGAGGCCCGGAACGTGCGCAGGAGGGACCCGAGCATCCCCGTGCAGGTCTTTTCGCCCCTTCCGCCAGGAGGGATCGAGCGTGCCTGGGCGCACGGAATCCGGGTCTCGCTTTCCGACCCGGATGAGCTTCGAGCACTTCCCGACGGTGCCCGAGGGGCCTTCGAACTGGAGCTGGACACCGGAATGGGGCGGGCGGGGATCCGAGCCACCGAACCAGCGGACGTGGCGTCGTGGGCCCGTGCCCTCGCCGACCGGGTAGTCGATCGCGGGCTCGAGTGGCATGGTGTCTTCACGCACCTCCACTCCGCGGACCTCGACGAGGCCTCCGAGGCACGGCGCCGGTGCGAAGCCCAGATCGCGACCTTTTCCCGTGCAGTCGAGGCACTGGACAGCGTGTGTGACGCGGCCGGTCTTCCGCGACTTCGGCGGCACGTGGCGAACTCTGCGGCGGCCCTTCGGTTCCCGGACCTGATGCGCGACATTCCCGGGGGTGTCCATGCACTCCGGCCCGGGATCGTTCTCTACGGAGGGCGTCCGGTCCCCATGCCTTCGGACGCGGATCCTGGCTTCGTTCCCCGAGAGGCGGTCACGGTCCGGGCTCGGGTTGCGCGGGTGGTGGACGTCCAGGCCGGAGCAACCGTGGGCTACGGGGCCACCCACGTGGCCGAGGGACCGCGAACGTGGGCTACCATACTGATCGGGTACGGCGATGGCCTGCCGAGGGCGCTCTCGAATCGCGGACGCGTTCTCCTGCGGGGGAGCTCTGCTCCGATCGTGGGACGGATCAGTATGGACATGACGGTGGTAGATGTGACGGATATCGAGGGTGTCCAACCGGGGGACGTGGCGACCGTTCTGGGCTCCGATGGGGATGCAGGCATCTCCCTGGAGGAACTCGCGGCGGCTGCCGGGACGATCTCGTACGAGATCCTGACCGGGTGGGGCCCGAGGCTTCCGCGGGTCTGGCACCCGGACCCGGACGCATCCGGCCGCGGCGCAGCCGTGGCCAGCGGTGCCGGGACTGGCTCCGACGAAAGCGAGCAGGCTGACACGTGACAACCGACGAGTTGATCGAGAGGGCAAGGACCGCGAAAGACGCGGCCCATGCCCCGTATTCGCAGTTCCGGGTCGGGGCGGCCCTCGAGGGTGCGGACGGCCGGGTCTACATCGGGGCCAACGTCGAGAACGCTTCGTACGGGCTCACCATCTGCGCCGAGCGGAGTGCTGTCGCCGCAGCGGTAAGCCAGGGCCAGCGGGCCTTTCGACGAATTGCGATCGTGACCGATTCCGATCTGCCGACCGCGCCCTGCGGGGCGTGCCGGCAGGTCCTTGCCGAGTTCTCTCCGGATCTCGAAATCGTTTCCGAGGGGTCGGGAGTCCGGAACCACTGGATGCTGAACGAACTGCTCCCGCTCCGCTTCGCGTTCGAGCCACCGGCGCTTTCCGGCGGCCGAGGTCGCGAGCCCCGGCGTGTGAGTGAACCGAACGAGGGGTGGGTGGGTCCATGATGCCCGATCACGGGAAAAAGGTGCGAGAGGTGAAGACGAATTCGAACCGGGCGTCATCAACGTTCGTCCTGGCAGCGCTGGCCGTGGGAGCGCTCGCGGCCTGCACTGATGGGGTGCCCACGACCTCGGACCCGCGGGCCATCCCCGTAGGAGCAGCGACCGTGGCCGTGGATCTCCCCTTCGACCAGTTCGCGTCGGATCTCCGGGTGGACGGTGGCTACGCCTCGGCCGTGGACATGCCCGCGGCGATCGTTGCGCGCACGGCCGACGGCGTTTCGGAGTCCGTGGCGGTCGCCCGCTGGACGGGGATCCCCCGAGCGGTCACCGTTCCGCCGGTGGGCGACGGCGTATTCATCACCGACTCGGTGTGGGTCGCCGTCGGTGGCGAGCTCACGCTCTTCGTGGACAGCGCCCTGGTGGTCGGTGGCGAGTCCTTCACCCTGGGTGTGGAGCGGATGATCGAGGACTTCGACGTGCGGACCGCGAGCTGGACCCACGCCGTCGACACCCTGGGTGAGCGGCGGGCCTGGAGCCTGCCGGGTGGCGGGGCGCGTGAGCCGGTAGGGACCACGAACTGGGTCCCGAGCCTTGGCGATTCCATCGTGATCCAGCTCGACTCCGCCACCGCTTCGGCCATGGCTGACCCTGACGACCCCACCAGGTCCCTCCTTCTCCGGGTGGAGGAGGAGGGGGCCTACCTGCGGGTATTCGGCATGGGGTTGAGACTGGAGGTCCGTCCCTCGAGCCGACCGGACACCACGGTCTTCATCACACCGAACTCCCGGAACTTCAGCTTCATCCACTCGGCTCCGACCGAGTTCGGTTCGGGGGACGCGCTCCTCCCGGTCGGTGGGGCCCCATCGTTCAGGACGTCGTTGCGGCTCAACCTTCCGGAGACGGTCACGGCTTCAGGCCCGGTCTGCGGAGGCTCCCCCACCTGCCAGGTCGAAGTCCGGCCCGAACGCGTCCTGTTCGCCGCCATCGTGCTGACCACCGCCGCTCCGATGGACCCGCTCCTCGTTCCCGCCGATACCATCGGGATCGGGCTCCGACCGGTCCTCGCCCCGGCGCTCTTGCCCCGCTCCCCCCTGGGTCCTTCGGTACAGGGACAGCCGCGCCGCCTCCCGCCGGCGGCCTTCGCGCAGGCTGGATCGCGCGACATCGAGATCCCGATCACCCTCCTTGTCCGGGCGCTTCTCCAGGGGCCCGGTCCTGACGAGGACCCGATCCCCTCGACCCTGAGTCTCGTGGCCGCAACGGAGCCGTCGGGGCTTGGCATCGCCACCTTCATGGGGCCCCAGAGCGAGAGCCCTCCCCGGCTTCGCCTCATCCTGACCCTGTCCGATGGAGTGCTCACGCCATGACGGATGAAGTGAAGCGTCCGGTGCTCGTCCTCCCTGGTGGTGACGCGCTGAGGGCCGGCGTGCTCCTCATCGGTCTGGCCGGTACCCTCGGGTTTGCGGCACTCACCCCCGAGAGCGCCGCGGGGCAGTCCCTCCTGTCGGCGGGGGGGCTCGGTTTTCCCACCGGGAACGCCGATGGCCGTGCCCGAATGCTCGGCGGCGCGCAGGTGGGACTCCAGGGCGGCATTTTCTCCGCTAGCGATCCCGCGGCGTCCGGGTGGGCGATCCTCCCGGGGATCACGGCCGCGATGGAGGTCTCCACGGAGGACCGCGACGAGGCGGCGACAAGTGGTCGGACTCGGTTCCCAACGATGGGGATCGTCTTTCCCCTTCGCGGCTACGTCTACTCGATCGGGTATGCCGGCGTACTTTCCCAGGAGTGGCGGGGGCAGTCGGAGCACTCGGTGGACTTCGGTGACGGACGCCTGGTCGAAGCCCTCGACCGGTACGAGGGCCGAGGGGGCGTGTCCGTTCTGCAGGGTGGAATCGCACGCCGGCTCCGAAGCGACCTCTCCGTCGGCGTGAGCTTCGGGTGGTACGGGGGCGTTGTGGAACGGAGCTTCGTTCGCGACCTCGACCCCACCGAAGTCGGCCTCGACGTGGAACCCTTCCAGCTCCAGGCGCGCTGGCAGGCGCGGGGGCACCGCGTTACGGGGAGCGCATCCTGGGATGCGAGCCGCGTGGTCCGTGTCGGGATCGGGGTCACCGCGCCAGGGGACCTCACACTCAGGCCCTCCGAGGCCACTCCGGGTGGGTCGGTCGAGGTCCCCCTTCCGCTGGAACTGAGACTGGGCACCGAGGTCACCCTCGCATCGGACCTGTCCGTTGCGGCGTCGGTGTCGCGCGCCGACTGGACCGATGCGGCCCAGGCCCTCGGGGACGAAGATGCGCCCGGGAGTGTCCTTCAGTACGGAGTCGGCTTCGAGTACACGGGCGGCAGCTTCCGGGGGAGAGGTCTCCCCCTCGCCCTCGGCTATCGTTCCGCCGACCTCCCCTTCTCCTTCCTCGGAGACCCGGTTTCCGAGTCCGTCATCACCGGTGGCGTCGGGCTCCACCTGAGCGAGGCAGAGGGGATTCCCCTTTCCTCGGTGTACCTGGGGCTGGAACGGGGCACCCGGAGCGGCGGAGCCACCGAGGAGCGATTCCTTCGCGCCACGGTCACCTTCCGGATCTCGGGCGGCTGAGCGCGGCCACCCCGGGCACCATGACCGAGTCGGGGATTCGGGACGCCGTGCGACTCGGTCCCCGCGTCCACGTCCACACCTTCGGGTGCAAGGCGAACCAGTACGATTCGGCTCGTATCGAGCGTGAGCTCGCGGCCCGGGGTTGGGCGGTCGGTTGGGGGGTGGCCGAGGCGGAGGTGATCGTGGTGAACACCTGCACGGTGACCTCGGCGGCGGACCAGGAAGCCGAGCGCTGGGTCAGGCGCACCGTCCGGAGACACCCGCGGGCCCGGATCGTGGTGGCCGGGTGCTCGGCCGCCCTCTCGCCGGAACGGTTCCACGCGCTCGTGGGCCCCGGCCGTGTGGTGGGGGGGGCTGACCCCGAGGCGATCGCCGCCGCCGTGGAAGGAGCCTCCGGCACGCCCCTCGTACAGATCCAGGGGCGCCGCCGGCCGTCCCTGTCGGGAGAAGCGGCTCCGACAGGGCGGTCCCGCGTCCGGACCCGGGCCTGGCTCGGTATCCAGGATGGATGCGACCGGCGGTGCAGCTTCTGCGCGACCCGGATCGCCCGGGGGCGGAGCCGATCCCGGACGGTCGAGGAGCTCGTCGCCGAAGCGGAGACGCTCGCCCGCGGCCACCCGGAGATCGTCCTCACGGGGATCCATATCGGCCACTGGGGTCGCGACCTTCCCGGTGATCCCACCCTCGCCCGGCTACTCGAGGCCCTCCTCGAACGTGTGCCGGGGCCCCGGCTCCGCCTCGGGAGCATCGAGGCCACCGAGGTGGGCGACGACCTTCTGGACGTCCTGGAGGCCGGGGTCCGGGCGGGCCGGATCGCTCCCCACCTCCACATGCCCCTCCAGAGCGGAAGCGATCGCATCCTGCGCGCGATGCGGAGGTGGCACACCCGGGACGACTACCGGGGCGGTGCCCATCGCATCGCGGAACGGTTGAGCAAGGCGTCGGGCGGTGCGCTGGGCCTCGGGGCCGACATCATTACCGGTTTCCCGGGCGAAACCGACGCCGACCACCGCGACACGGTGCGCCTCGTGGAGGAGCTCCCCTTCACGTACCTCCACGTCTTCCCGTTCTCGCCCCGAGAGGGCACCGCGGCGGCCGAGATGGCCCGCGAGAACCCCGTGCCACAGCGCGTCGCGGCCGGGAGAGCCAGGGAACTCCGCGACCTTGGGCAGGCCAAGGGGGAGGCCTACCTGGCCTCCCGGGTCGGGGCCCGGGTGGAGGTGGTGGTGGAGCGGGAGGGGAGGGACGGCACGATGCAAGGGCTCACCGAGGACTACCTGCGGCTCCCGGTGGAGGGACCGGCAAAGGGAGGGGGCCGGAGGCTCCGGACCGCCAGGATTACGGCAGGACGCGGGCGGGCTGCGCTCCGTTTGTAGCCGGACGCCCCGGGGTGAGGGTCCCCTTCCTGAGCCCCGAGGCACGCCTGGCGGCGCGGATGGATCAACGGCGTTGCCGATCGGTATCCATGGCATCCCCCCGTCCGGCCTGTTTTTCCCTTTCCTCAGACCAGGAGCCCTCGATGCCCCCGGGTACTCGAAAGACTCGATGCACGCGCGCCGGAAACCTTCGCGCCCTCGGAGCCCTCACCGGCCTCGCGGTCGCGGCCCTTCTCGTTCCATCCAACGCCTCCGCCCAGTCCCCGGTTTCGCCGGGTACCCTTTCCGTATCGTTCGGACTCGACAGCACCCCCGTGGCCGGGATCTGGTTCACCGCCACGAGCCACACGCGGATCGGCCTGATCGGCACCCTGGAACGCCGGAACCGGGAGACGGAGGGTCCCGGTGGGGTGTCCGAATCCGAGACCTGGACGGAGTATTCCGCCGGCCCGGCCCTCAAGTGGTACCTCTCGGGGAACCAGCACCGGGTGGCGCCGTTCTGGTACCTGGCGGGAACGGGTGGGGTGAGTGACCCGCCCACGGAAGTTCGCACCACCCGGTTCACCGCCGACCTGGGCTTCGGGGCCGACTGGTTCGTGGTGCCGCAGATGAGCCTCGGGGGCACCACCGGGCTCTCCTGGCGTCGTGACCGGACCACGAACGGAGATGTGACCGTGACCGACTCGACGCTCCGTTCGGTCACCGTGGGGATCCAGATGCACCTCTACTTCTGACCCGGTGACCGGAGGCCCCCGGCGCCCCGCCACGCGTTCGGCAGGCGCCGGGGGCAGCTCGCTCCGGACCTACCCCGTGGGGCGTGGGGCCAGCGATTGGAGGTAAAGCCAGAGCGCCTGCATCTCCACGTCCGTCATGTTGTTCGCGAAGGGCGTCATGAACGACATCGGCGCGCGGATCTCCGCTCCGTCGGGTCGGCGCCCATCCCGCATCGCCCGAGCGAAGTCCTCGTAGCTCCACCCGGCGAGCCCCTCCCCGTGCGGCGTGAGGTTAGCTGCGGGCACCCAGCTCGGGTCGCCCCCCGGGATCGGGCCTCCGGCGAAGTTCATGGCGTGGCACCCGGTGCAGACGGCGGCCAGGTGGGCACCGAACTCGAGGGTGACCTCGGCCGGCGGCGGGGTCGAGGCGTGGGCAGTATGGTGCTCCCCCACGAGATCGGCGGAAAAGTGGATCTGCCCGGTGGCGACGAGGAGTTTTCCGAGCGGTCCCAGGCGAACCGGCTCCACCTCACGGTCCACCGGAGGCATGGACCGGATGTAGGCAATGATGTCGGAGAGCTCCTGGTCCGACATTCGCAGGAAGTCCTCCGAGGGCATGAGGGTGACCCGCCCGTCGGGGCGAACCCCGTGGCGCACGATCCGGTCCCAGTCCGCCATCGTGTAGTCCTGGACCACGTTCCCGCGTCCCGAAGTGAGGTTCGGACCGAGGATCCTCCCGATCGGGAAGGCATCGATCATCGTGCCACCGCCGAAGTCGTGGCCGTGGCACTCGATGCACCCGTAGCGGGCGTTCACGAGGTGGGATCCCCGGGCGAGCGCGCGTTCCAGGGCGACCGCGTCTGCCTCTTCCGGCGGGATCCCCAGTTCCTCGAGCTCCTCCGGAGCGAGGGGGAAGGGGACGGGGAAGTCCACGGCGTGCGCGTCGACCGTGCGTGAGAGGGCGGCAGTGGCGGCGCTCGATGCCCAGAGGTACGTCCCGCCGGCCACGAGGGCGACGAGGAGGACCAGAAGGCCAAGGCCACGCAGGAGGATCCTCATCTCGGTGTCACTCCGGTTCAGGGGTCACGAAGGGGTGCGCGGACCCGCCGGTGGAACCGGATCGGGCGGTCACGAAGAGCACGGCGGGACAAGCTGCACCCACTTCCTCATGCGCACAATGGTCCTGAAGGGGGCAACGCCCCCTGGGTGTCCGGGGCGACGGCTTCCCCGAATCCCTTTGTCAGGGCCGACACCGCGCCGTATGTTGCCGCCTGCCCGGTCGAACGCCTTCCACCCTGGACCGGGGTCCACGGGAACCGGGAGAACGGGATGCGAACTGCCGGCGAGGGGATGGAGAGGGCGGGCCGACCCCGCGCCCGGCAGTGGATGCGGGGGCCATGACCGTGCCTGCGGACCGGCTCGCGGCCGCGCTTTCCGACCGCTACCGCATCGAGGGAGCGCTCGGCACGGGGGGAATGGCCACCGTGTACCTGGCCGAAGACCTCCGGCACGACCGGAAGGTGGCGATCAAGGTGCTGAAGCCGGACCTCGCCGCCGTCCTCGGGGCCGAGCGCTTCGTGCAGGAGATCAAGACCACGGCGGCCCTCACCCACCCGCACATCCTCCCGCTTTTCGATTCGGGCGAGGCAGGCGGGTTCCTCTTCTACGTGATGCCCTACGTCAAAGGGGAGACGATCCGGGACCGCCTGAACCGCGAGACGCAGCTCGGCGTCGAGGAGGCGGTGCGGATCGCCCGGGAGGTGGCGGACGCCCTCGATTACGCCCACCGCCACGGGGTGATCCACCGCGACATCAAGCCCGAGAACCTCCTCCTCCACGACGGCCGGGCCATGGTCATGGACTTCGGGATCGCGCTCGCGGTGAGTGCGGCGGCGGGGGGGCGGATGACCGAGACCGGCCTCTCGCTCGGCACGCCGCACTACATGAGCCCCGAGCAGGCCACCGCCGAGCGGGAGATCACCGGGCGGAGCGACCTCTACGCGCTGGCCTCGGTCCTCTACGAGATGCTCTCGGGCGACCCGCCGCACACCGGGGCCACCGCGCAGCAGATCATCGTGAAGATCATCGCGGAGGAGGCGGCACCGCTCAGGAAGCAGCGCCCGTCGGTGCCGCCGAACGTGTCGGACGCGGTGGCGACGGCCCTCCAGAAGCTCCCGGCGGACCGGTTCTCCTCCGCGAAGGACTTCGCCCAGGCGCTCCGGGACCCGGCCTACCGGAGCCCCGGAGGAACCGGCGACGAAGCGGAGGCGGGGGCCGGTGCCGGAGGCCGCGCCCCGTCCGGCGGGTGGGATCCACGCGCCTGGCCGATCCCGGCCCGGGCCGTGGGGGTGGCCGCGGCCCTCCTCGCCGCCCTCGTGTTCTGGCTTGCCGCGTCGCCGGGCCAGGGCCCCGCAGGGCCGCTCCCCGTGGTCGCGACTCAGCTCGACCTCTTTGAAGTGCCCATGCCCCGGTTCGCGGTCTCCCCGACCGGCGCCTTCGCGTGGACGGACACCACGGGCGTCCGGATCCGGCCGCCCGGCTCGATGGACGACCGCCTCCTCCCCGTGACCGGGAGGCCATGGGAGCTGGGATTCTCCCCCGACGGCGCGTCACTCGTCTTCATCACCGACGGCAATGCCCCAGGGCAGTCCGGCGGCAGGGGGGACGTGCTCAGGAGGGTCTCCGTCACCGGTGGTGCACCCCGGACCCTCTACCGTGAACCCGGCGATCTCTACTGGACCACCTGGGGCGATGACGGCTGGATCTACGTGGCCACCGAGACCGGCACCGTACTCCGGGTCCCGGAAGCCGGCGGGGCGCCGGACACCCTCGTCGTGCTGGACGACAGGTGGGTGACCGGTGGTACGGTCCTTCCCGGGGGGCGGACCCTTCTTCTCTCCGACATCGACCCGGATTGGCGGACCACCCGTGTGACCACCCGTATCCTGGCCCTCGACCTGCGGATCCGGGACCCGGTCACCATCCTCGAGGGGATGTCCTCCCCCCAGTGGTCCCCTACGGGCCACCTTCTGGCCATCCTTCCGGAGGAGGGGACCCTCCACGCCTTTCGCTTCGACCCACGACGACTGGCGGTGCTCGGGAGCGGCACCCCGGTGGCGGAGGGAATCTTCGTGGATATAGTGGGCGAGGGTTCGTACGAGGTCACCCCCGGGGGGATGCTCGCGTATCGTTCCGGCCCCTCGAGCTTCGGCCAGATCGGCGCGAGCTTCCGCCTTGCCTCCCTCGGTACGGACGGCTCCCTCTCGTTCCTTCCACTACAGCCGACCGGCGGATTGGAAGGCGCCTACTCACCCGACGGTCGGCGACTGGCGTACCGGCGCGACGGAAGGATCTGGGTTTTCGACCTCGAGGTCGGGACGCACCGCGAGCTCCTGACCGGGGGGCCGGACCACGTGGGGCTGGCCTGGTCTCCCGACGGGCGGAGGATCGCCTTCGGCACGGTCTCCGCCGGCGTTCCCGGACCCATCCACGCGGTGGAGGTCGACGGCGGCTCGGAGGTCCAGGTACTGGGCGGAAGGCCGGGGGCCCGGAACTCGCCCGCGCAGTGGCTTTCCGACGGTACGGTCCTCCTGCAATCCTGGGCAAGCACTGGTGGACCCCCGGACATTTATCGCCTCGAGGTCGGGGGGGACACCCTGGCCCTCCCGGTCCTCGATGCCGACTGGGGCGACCGCCAGCCTCAGGTCTCCCCCGATGGCCGCTGGCTGGCCTACATTTCCAGCGAGGGGGGCCGGGCCAGCGCCGTGGTCCGCCGCTGGCCGGACCTGACCCGGCGGATCACCCTTACGGGAACGGGGTCCACATCCCCGCTCTGGTCGCCCGACGGCCGCACCCTGTACCTGCTTCAGAGCGACGAGGAGGACGCGGCGCTTCGGCGCGTGGTGGCCTACGGGCTCGAGGAGATCGGCGGCACGCTCCGCGTCACCGGGACCCGGACGATCCACGAGTCCCGGGAGATCTCGTCCGTCACCTCCGTCCACCCCGACGGCCGCAACCTGCTGGTGTTCCTCCGCGAAGGGGGGCCGCTCGGTGCTTCCGGGCCCCTGCCCGTGATCCTTGTCACGAACTGGACCGAGACCCTCAGGGAACGGGTGGGGCGGTAGCCCGAACCCTCCCCTCGCTCCTACGACCCCGGCCGGAGCCCATTCCCCTCCCGCTATTGATCTCGACCCCCGCCCCTGCTTCAATTAGGGCCATGAAACCCGCATCCTCCCGCCCGAAGGCCTACGTCGAGACGTACGGCTGCCAGATGAACATCTCCGACGGGGAGCTCATGGAGGGGATCCTCGCCGGCGACGGGTACGAGATCGTCTCCCGCCCCGAGGAGGCCGACGTCGTCCTCGTGAACACCTGCGCCATCCGGGACCACGCCGAGCGCCGCGTCCTGGGCCGGGTGGGGCAGCTCCACGGCCTCCGTCGCGAGCGTCCCGAGCTGATTCTCGGGGTGACCGGGTGCATGGCGCAGCGTATGGGCACTGGGCTCCTCGAGGACGCCCCCGCAGTGGATCTCGTGATGGGCCCCGACGCCTACCGGTCCCTTCCCGCCGAGCTCCGCCGTCTTCGCGAGGGAAGGGGAGGGGGAGATGCGGAGGGGCCGGCTTCAGACGGCGCCGCCCCCGGAGCTCCGGATCCCGAGCGGCGGATCGCTGCCGGTACGGGCCGCCACCTCCGCTCCGCCAAGCTCCCGCATGCAGGGGGAGGGGGTGCGGCCCGCCCGCCCGCCCGGGAGCGCATCCAGCTCGCCGTGCTCGACCTGGACACGGGGGAGAACTACGAGGGACTCGAGCAGCGGCGGACCGACGGCCCTGTGGCCTGGGTCCCGATCCAGCGGGGGTGCGACCACCGGTGCACCTACTGCATCGTTCCGTACGTCCGCGGGCCCGAGAAGAACCGGCGGGCCGACGAGGTCCTGGCCGAGATCCGGGGGCTCGCCGAGCGGGGGGTGGTGGAGGTGACCCTCCTCGGGCAGACGGTGAATTCCTACCGCGAGGGCGACTGGAGCTTCCCGGATCTCCTCAGGGCGGTGGCCCGGGTGGACGGAATCCGCCGGGTCCGCTTCACCTCGCCCCATCCGAACGACGTGACCCCGGAGCTCATCGAGGTGATGGCGGCCGAGCCCGCCGTCTGCGAGCAACTCCACCTGCCGGCCCAGTCCGGGAGCGACCGCATCCTCCGGCGCATGGTCCGTCGCTACACGGTGGGGACGTTTCTCGAGAAGGTGGAGCAGGTGCGGGCCGCGATCCCCGACGTGGCGATCTCCACCGACATCATCGTGGCCTTTCCCGGCGAGACCGACGCCGAGTTCCGGGAGACCCTCGAGCTCATGCGCACCGTCCGCTTCGACGATGCCTTCACCTACAAGTACTCCCTCCGCGAGGGGACGCCGGCAACCCGGCTTCCCGAGGAGGACTTCATTCCCGACGCGGTGGCCCAGGCCCGCCTCGAGGAGCTGATCGCGGTTGCACGGGGGATCCAGTCCGAGATCAACCGGGACGAGGTGGGGCGGGTCGAGGAAGTGCTCGTGGAGAAGCCGGCCCGGGACCCGGGCGAGCTCCTCGGCCGGACCCGGCGGGGGAAGGCAGTGGTCTTCCCGATGTCGTCCGAAGGCGTCGGAGACCTGGTAACGGTGGAGCTCAACGCCACCACCGGCGCGACCTTCCGGGGTACCCCCCTCGGGGCCATGGTCCCCTCGGGGTCCGGGTGACGCGGGTTGCCGGTGTCGCCGCGGTGGCCGGCGTCCTCGTCTTCGTCCTTCTCTTCGTCCGCTGGAACGGCGCGGAGCGGGTCACCCTGGACCTGGGAATGTGGACCTTCTACCGGGTCCCCCTCACCTGGGTGGCGTTCGGGTCCTTCCTGGTCGGCATGGCGGTGATGCTCCTCGCCGGACTTCACGCCGACCTCCGGGTGCGCCGATTCCTCCGGGAACGGTTCGCCGAATCCGGAGTCGACCGGGTGGACGAAGCCCCAGGGGATCGCCTGCAGCAGGACCTCTTTCGAGCGGAGCCCGAGGACGACGACGAGATTCCCCATCCTCGGCAACCCTGAGCCCGTTCGCCCTCCGGGGCGGACCCGGGAGCCTCGCCGGACCCCTTGATCCGGCGGCTCCCCCCGGTGACCTGGCTGGCGCTTGCCTGGGGCACCGGGATCGGGCTCGGCCTCGCCGGCTTCCCCGCGGGACCGGCGCTCCTCCTCCCACTTCTCCTCCTGGTGCCCCTCCAGCCATGGCGGCGCCCCGGGATCTCGCTTCCACTCCTCGCCGTGGTCGGGGTGGCCGGGGCACTGGCCGGCGGGGGAGCCCGGGCCGAGGCCGCGACGGACTGCCGCCTGGCCCTCCCGGAGGAGGGGCGCTGGAGCCTCGTGGGGCGGTTCGAGGCCCGGGTGGAGCCCGGGCGGGCCGCCCCCTTCCGCGTCGAGGCCGGGCTCCCGGGCGGGTGTCGCGCCACGATCCGGGCGAGCTGGCCCCGTGACCTCGACCCACCCGAAACCGGGGTCCGGCTCGAACTCCATGGGCGGTGGGAGGGTCGGTCCTTTCCCGAGCCTGGCCGGGCCGCCTGGGCCGGACGATTCCTCGTGCAGGCGGATCCGGGGCCGGTGCGGGCGGGCGGAGGCGATCTCCGCGGACGGCTCCTCCGTGTCCGGGGCGCGGTCCAGGACCGCATCCACCGCCTCTGGGGAGACCGGGCCCCCATGGTGGAGGCCCTCGTCCTTGCCCGGCGCGAGCACCTGGACCCGGAGCTCCGGGCCGCCTTCGGCCGGACGGGAACGGCCCACCTCCTGGCGATTTCCGGATTCCACGTGGGCGTCGTGGCCGGGATCCTCCTCTCGCTCCTGAGGATTGCCGGGGTACGCCCCCCCCGGGCCGCCGCGGGAGCCGCCGCCGGGAGCTGGATCTACGTGCTCGGGATCGGCGCCCCCCATGCCGCGCTCCGGGCCGCGGTGATCCTCACCCTCCTCGCCGCCGCCCGGGTACGTGGCTCCCCTTCGAACGCGGTGGGGACCCTCTCAACGGCGTTCGTCCTCCTTCTCGTCCTGGACCCCTCGAGCCTCGCTTCGGTGGGGTTCCAGCTGTCCTTTGCCGGCACCCTGGGGCTCGTTACGCTCCGGCGACCGATCGAAGCCCGGATCACCGCCGGCTGGTCCCGCATGGGATGGGAGGCGCCCCGGAAGGGACCGAGCGCCACGGCCACGGATCGGTGGCTCCGTGGCGGGTCCGACGGGGTGGTGGCCGGGGTGGCCGCGACCCTTCCCACCCTCCCCCTCCTGGCGTGGCACTTCGACCAGGTCTCGGTGGTGGGCGTCCCGGCCACCCTCACCGTTTCGGCGGCCATCGCGCTGGCGATCCCGGGAATCGCCGCCGCGCTCCTCCTCTCGCTCCTCTCCCTCCCCCTGGGCGCCTTCCTCGCCGGAGGGACCGGGCTTCTCCTCGCGGCCGTGGAACGGATGATCCTCGGGTGGGACGCCCTGCCCTGGGCGGCGGTCTGGGTTTCGCGCCCCGCCCTCGTGACCTTTCTCGTCGTGGGTGCGGGCGCCGCGTGGATCCTCTACCGGAGCCGGGCCGGCCGGATCCGTGCCCCCGTCCGCCGCCTCCTCGCCGTGGGTGCCGCCACGACCGCGGTGGTCCTCCTCCCGACCCTCCCCCTGGACCGGACCCTCGAACTCCACGTGATCGACGTGGGCCAGGGAGACGCCTTCGCACTCCGCCTCCCGGGCGGGCGGTGGATCGCCGTGGACGCAGGCCCGGCCGGGCCGGGGTGGGATGCGGGAGAGCGGCGCGTCGTCCCCTACCTGCGGCGGCACGGGGCACGGCGCCTGGAGGCGCTCGTCCTGACCCATGCCCACCTGGACCACCTCGGGGGTGCACGGGCGGTCCTGGAAGACCTCCCCACCCGGGGGGTGCTCGAGCCGGCCCGGGTCACCGCCTCATCGGCCTACCTCGACGCCATGCGCGCCGCAGAGCGGCAGGGAAGCTCCTGGTGGGCCGCCGAGGCCGGGCGTCGGGTCGCCCGGAACGGGGTGGAACTCGAGGTCCTCCACCCCCCGGCGGCGGTGCGCCCGGAGGCCATGGGGAGCGCTCCAGACGAGGGCCCCCGGGCGGACCCGAACCGGGTCTCGGTGGTGCTCCTCGTGCGCTTCGGCGCCTCTTCGATCCTCTTTACCGGGGATGCGTACATGGAGGCGGAGCTCGCGGTCCTGGACCGGGTGCCGTCGCCCCTCACCGTGCTCAAGGTCGGGCATCATGGAAGTCGGACTTCGACTTCCGACGCCCTGGTCGAGTGGGCCGCACCCCGCGTGGCAGTGATCCCCGCCGGCGACGGGAACCGGTACGGGCACCCGCACCCGGAGGTCGTCGAACGACTCGAAGGCGCGGGGGCGGAGGTCCGGAGAACCGACCGGGACGGATCCTTCCGCATCCGCCTCTACCGCGACGGACGCTGGCGGATCGCGGGGGGTGGATGAGCCCCGGGACCGTGCGGGGTACCTCGAGGCTCCGGTGCGACCTACGTTTAGGCGTCGCGGACCTTCCCGGTCCTCCCCGGAGATCCTCCACCCAGGCCGTCCCTCGCCATGGCGCTCCCGCACGACGACACGCACATCATCACGATCGGTCGGCACATCATCGACTCGGAGCGGAGGTTTCCCGGGGCCCGGGGTGCGTTCACCTCGATCCTGTCGGACCTGGCCCTTGCGGCGAAGGTGATCTCGAGCAAGGTGAACATGGCGGGGCTCCTGGACGTGCTCGGTGGGGCCGGCGAGCGGAACGTGCAGGGCGAGGAGGTCCAGAAGCTCGATGCCTACGCCCAGGCGGTGATCTACCGGGCCATGGACCACGCCGGGTACCTGGCGTGCATGGCGTCGGAGGAGGTGGAGGGCGTGATCCCCATCCCGACCAAGTTCCCCGCCGGCGACTACGTCCTCGTCTTCGACCCCCTCGACGGGTCCTCGAACATCGACATGAACATCTCCATCGGCACGATCTTCGGGATCTACCGGAAGGTCTCGGGAGGAGAGCGGGGGGTGCTCGAGGACTGCCTCCAGCCCGGGGTCCGACAGGTGGCGGCCGGGTACGTGATCTACGGTTCTTCGACGATGCTCGTCTACACCGCGGGCGACGGGGTCCACGGCTTCACCCTGGACCCGAGCATCGGGGAGTTCGTTCTGAGCCACCCGGATCTTAGGGTTCCCGACGGCGGGCCGCCCTCCTACTCGGTGAACGAGGCCTACCGGGACCGGTGGGATCCGGGGGTGCGGGCCTTCCTTGACGACCTCCGGGGGCAGGAGGGTACCTCCTCGCGCTACGTGGGCTCCCTGGTGGCCGATGTCCACCGGACCCTTCTCCGGGGGGGGATCTTCCTCTACCCCGCCGACACGAAGGCACCCGAGGGGAAGCTCCGACTGGTGTACGAGGCGAACCCCCTGGCCATGATCATGGAGGCCGCCGGGGGGCGGGCCTCGAACGGGCGGGAGCGGATCCTCGGGATGATCCCGAGGGCGCTTCACCAGCGGACGCCGCTCTACCTCGGCTCCGCGTCCCTCGTGGAGGCGGTGGAAGCCCGGTTGAGGGAGTCGGGCGGGAGTGCCCCCAGGTGACCCGGGTGCGATCCGATGAACGGGAGCCGGGTATGAGGGGGGGCGCGGAGGTCCCGCGCCTCGTCCGGTTTGACTGCGCGCGCGCACAGGTGACCCCGGTCATGGTGCGCGCCCTCGTTTCCCTTTTCCGCTCCCTCCCGGAACCGATGGCCCTTCTCCCTGGCTCCGAGATTCCGTCCACCGTGCCGGTCCGACGAACGGATCCCCTCCGGCGGGGTGCCTGGTTCGTGCGCATCGCCGGACGGGTTCCGCTCGTGTCCCTCCTGGCGCTGGCCATGGCCCTTTCGGCATGCGACGGGGGGGCGCCCGAGCCACCCGGTGCGATCCAGGGAATTGTGTCGGGCGAGGGGGCCCCCCTGGAGGGGGTGACGGTGGAACTCACCGGCGCCCTCAACCGGGTGACCGAGACGGGGTCGGACGGGCGGTACAGGTTCGACGAGGTCCCGGCGGGATCGTACGTGGTTTCCGTTAGGAACCTCCCGCCCGATGCGGCGTTTCCGGCCGTTTCCCGCGCTGCGACCCTTCCGGGGGGGAGCACGGTGAGCGTGGACTTCCAGGGGAATTTCATCCGGACGGCCTCCATTGCCGGGACGGTGCGTGCCCGGGACCGGGGGGTGCAGGGGGTCACGGTACGGCTCTCCGGCCCTGATTCACGGACCGTCCAGACCGGGGGCGACGGGGCCTTCTCCTTTCCGGCCCTGAGGGCGGGTCCGTACGAGATCGAGATCTCCGGCTTCCCGTCCTCGATCGTCTTCCCCTCCACGAGCACGAGCGTCCAGCTCCAGCCCGGCCAGAACCACCTGGCCACCTTCGTGGGAGATCCGGAACTCACGGCCACGGTGGTGATCCGGAGCCTCGAACAGGTGCTCCCCGGAGGGGGGCGGGTACCGGCGGACCCCCTCGACGTGTCGGGGACCCTCGTGCTGGGCGTCGCCGTGGATCCCGGGGAGGACACCCCCGACTCGGTGGTGGTGTCCCTGGGGGGTCGGGTGGTTGGATCGCAGCGGTTCAACGACCCCGAGTCCGCGGGAGGCACGAGCCCGCCCGAGGCCCGGCTCCTGGAGCTTTCCTTCGCCCTCCCCACGGGGGCCTTCGATCCGGAGACGGGGACGCCCCGGCACCAGAACGGGGAAAAACTCCTGTCCGTTCGGCTCGCGACGCGGGAGGGAGGCCCGGCGGCATGGACCGCGAGCGCCCAGCTCACCCTGAGGAACACCGATACCTTCGTCGCCGCGGTGGTTCCGGCACGGGGTCCGGTTTCCGACGAGCTGGGCCGGAGCTGGATCGGGGGCGACATCGTGCTTCGCGTCGTCCCGGTGATCTATGCCCCCGGGCGGAGCGTGGGGACGCTCACGGTGGACCTGAGGGGCGCCGGAGGGGCCCTCGTGGCGAGGCGCACGGTCATCGGGAGCATCCCGACCCTGGTCTCCTTCGGGGCCGCGCCTGGGGCCCCTGGGTCCCTGGCCGGGCACGTCACCGGCGACGGGTCCGGGGACCGCTTCGTACTGGCGGAGGCCCGGTACGGGGACGGATCCTCCTTCCCCGGCCTCCCGCGAACCCTGGTGGATGGGGTGCGGGTGGACCAGGTGGCCCCCGGGGTCGGGGCCTTCGAGCTTCCACGCCAGGGGAACGGGGCGCTCTGCTGCCTCGACAACTGGGTCGGAGCCAGCTTCCCTTTCGCCGATGCCCTCCAGGGGCTTTCCGACCCGGGTGTGGGGGGCATCACCTTCCGCATCCACGCGGGCCCCGACGAACTGAGCGATGGCGCGCTCCTCGACCGGTCCCCCGTGGTCCTCGGGGGCGACCTGGATGCGACGCCGGGCGCGACCCCCTACCGCGCCCTGGCCGTGCTCACCGATGCGCTCGGGAACACGCGCACGGTTCGCCTGGAGCCGGGACCGGGGAACCCGGTCTCGGGGACCGCAGGCGCCCGTTTCGGGGTGGACCGCACGGCACCCACGATCATGCTCGCCACGGGCGGATTGACCCTTCCGGACCGGAGCGTGAACCCGCCCTCCGATGGGGCGTGGGGGTTCGTCGTGGACGATGCGGGAAGCGGGTTCGGCCCGCTCCCGGTGCGGCTCACGGTGCGGCGCTTCGGACCGACGGACCCGGCACACGGGAGCTGCCTCGTTTCCGCAGGGGGGGAGGGGTGCCCCGAGGCCCAGTCGGGGCTCTTCCGGCCGCTCCCGGGCGACCCGGGCCCCGGGTACCTCCGCCTCGATGCCCGTTCCCTGGACCGGGGGGGGAACCCCTCGGCCCCGCTCCGGGCGTGGGCCCTGTTCGACACCACCCCTCCCTCGATTTCGACCCTCATCCTGGCCCAGCCCCTGGCCGCCGGGTCGGAGGGCCGCGTGGGGCTCGACGTGACCGATGACGTGGACCTCTGGAGGGCGCGCCTCCTGGCCGGGTTCGGGAGCGACGAGGGATCCCCCGTGGTGGTCCTCCCGGTGGCGGCACCGGTGGAGAGGCTCGGCACCCCCTTCGACGGCGTGCTCGCGCGGACCGCAGGGATCCAGTTCCGGTTCGACCACGTCTCGGGGCTCCAGGTTGCGAGCGGTGGCGACGGGGGCGAAGGCGCTGCCGGGACGGTGCACCCTGCCCGCTCCTTCCGGGCACGGGTGGAGGACGCGGCCGGGAACAACGCCACGCGGACCCTCGTGATCCCGGCACCCACGACCCCGCTTCGCGGGTTCGACGCCGGGGCTCGCGGCCCCGAGGATGCCGTGCGGTCGTGGCGTCTCGAGGCGGACCAGGGCTCGGTCTGCCGGATGGGGGCAAGCTGCGCCGCCGGCACACCCACCGCGGTCCGGTTCACGGCCCGCGCCGAGGGCTCCGGGCCCAACGCCTCGCTCCCCTTCGAGCGGCTCCACTTCGTTTCCGCAGGGTCCGACGCCCGCTACCTGGGGTCGGCGGACGCGGCCCAGGCGACGACGGAGGGGGGGGTGCGGGTCTGGCGCTGGACGCTGGACTGGATGCCTCCGGCGGATGCTTCAGGGGGGAGCACGCCCGTCCTCGTGATCGGGGTGGATGCGGAGGGGAACGGGCTCGTCGTGGGGACCGCGGTGGAGGTGACGGTCCTCCCCTGATGGCTCCGGACGGTCCCGTTTCCCGGGTCAGCTGACCGGAGGACCGTCCACGAAGGCATCCACCTCGGCCAGGAGTCGCGCCCGTACCGGGAGGGGGGCGAAGGCCGCATCGAACCCGGAGCGGGCCACCGCCACGAGCTCCCGCCGGTCGAGCCCGAGTTCCCGGGCGGCGATCCGGTACTCGTCGACGAGGGTCGTCCCCGAGACCAGGCGATTGTCGGTGCAGAGCACGATCTCGACGCCGTCCCGGAGGTACCGGGCCGCCGGGTGCTCCGACAGGGTCCGGGCGACCCGGGTCTGCACGTTGGAGGTGAGACACACTTCGAGGGGAATGCCCCGATCACGCACCCACTGAAGGAGTTCCGCGTCCTCGCCCAGCCGGGTCCCGTGGCCGATGCGGTGAGCTCCACCATCGAGCAGGGCGCCGCGGATCGACGGGGGACCCGCCCCTTCGCCTGCGTGGACCGTGACCGGAACGAGCCCTTCGTGGGCGATGCGGAAGGCTCGGGCATGGCCACCGGCCGGGTAGCCCCCCTCCGCTCCCGCGAGGTCGAACCCCACCACGCCCCGGTCCCGGTACGCCACGGCCAGGCGGGCCATGGCCTCCGACTCGGAGGGGGGACGGGAGCGGATGCCGCACACGATGATTCCGGCATGGATCCCGGTGGCCTGGACCCCGGCGGCGAGCCCGTCCAGCGTGGCCTCGAGGACCGCCTCGGCGGAGAGCCCGCCGTCGGTGTTCAGGATCGGAGCGTACCGGATCTCGACGAGACGCACCCCCTCGGCGGCGTGGTCCTCCACGAGCTCCCGGGTGACCCGGGCCAGTGCGTCCCCCTCCTGGAGCACCGAGAGGGTCAGCGCGAACCGCGAGAGGTAGGAGGGAAGGTCCGCCGCGTCGTCGGCCCGCATCGCCCGCGCGAGACCCTCCGGATCCGCGGCCGGGAGGGCCACCCCGGCCCGGTCCGCGAGCTCGAGCATCGTGGCGGGGCGGAGGCTTCCGTCCAGGTGCACGTGGAGCTCGGCCTTCGGGAGGGCCCGGATCCAGGCCTCGGAGGGCTCGGAGGGATCGGAGGCCCCCCGGGCTTCGCCACCCACCCTCAGCACCCCGGAGGGTTCACGAGGGAGGCGTAGCCTCGCTCCACGTCCACGAGGGGGGCCGGATAGTTCCCCGAGAAGCAGGCGTCGCAGAAGGGTCCGATGTCCTCCACGGCACCGAGCATCCCCTCGAGGGAGAGGTAGCCGAGGGAGTCCACGCCCAGGAGGGCCCCGATCTCCTCCACCGAGTGGCTCGACCCGATGAGCTCCTCCTTCGACGGCATGTCGATCCCGTAGAAGCAGGGATTCGTCACCGGGGGGGATGCGATCCGGAAGTGGACCTCCCGGGCCCCCGCCTGGCGGAGGAACTTGACGAGCGAGGTCGACGTGGTTCCCCGGACGAGGGAGTCGTCCACGATGATCACCCGCTTCCCTTCCACCACTTCCCGGACCGGGTTGTACTTCATTCGGGCCCCGAAGTCCCGGTCGGCCTGCGAGGGCTTGATGAAGGTCCGCCCCACGTAGTGGTTCCGGAGGAGCCCGAGTTCGTAGGGGATCCCGCTCGCCTCCGCATATCCCAGCGCCGAGGAGTTCGCCGAGTCGGGCACGGCGATGACGCAGTCGGCTTCCGCCGGGTGCTCTTCGGCGAGGCGCCGGCCGAAGGCGCGGCGGGCCCGGTCCACGCTCGTTCCCCAGATGCGGGAATCCGGGCGGGCGAAATAGACGAGCTCGAAGACGCACGGCGCCTGGTGCGGGGCCGGGGAGAGGCTCCTGAGGGGCGTGACCTCGCTCCCCCGGATGCGGAGGACCTCGCCCGGCTGGATGTCCCGGACGTACTCGGCCCCGATGATGTCGAAGGCGCAGGTCTCGGATGCGACCACGTGCCCTTCGTCCTTTCGCCCCAGGATCAGGGGGCGGAACCCCCGGGGGTCCACCGCGGCGAAGAGGGTGTCCCCGACGCTGATCACGAGGGAGAAGGCGCCCTCGAGGTGGGAGAGCGCGTCGTCCACCTGGGCTTCCACCGTCTCGTGGCGCGAGCGGGCGATCAGGTGGACGATGACCTCCGAATCCGAGGTGGTCTGGAAGAGGGCCCCCTCCTCCACGAGCCGGGCCCTCAGCTCGTTCGCATTCGTGAGGTTCCCGTTGTGCGCGATGGCCAGGTCGCCGCGGGCATAGCGCACGACGATGGGCTGGGCGTTCTGGATCCGGCTTCCGCCTGCGGTGGAGTAGCGGACGTGCCCCACAGAGGCATGTCCCGGCAGCGCGTTCAGGTCGTCGGCCGAGAAGACGTCGGCCACGAGGCCGATCCCCTTCCTCAGCCGGGCCGTGCCGTCGGCGTCCACGGCCACGATCCCGGCCGACTCCTGCCCCCGGTGCTGGAGGGCGTACAGCCCGAGGAAGGTGAGTTCCGCCGCGCCCTCGATCCCGGAGGCACCGAAGACCCCGCACTCCTCTCGGGGGACCGGGTCAAGCTCGGAGAAGTGGAGGTCCCGGGCCTGCCCCTGGCGGGGTCCGGTTCCGATCATCGGAAGGGGCTTCATGCCTCGTCTCCTCCGGAGGTGCGTTCCATGATGGCCGGGAGGGTCCCGAAGTACCGCTCCGCCACCGCATCGATCTCGACCACTAGGCTCCCCCGGGGGCTTCGCATGGAGAAGGAGCCGTGGGGCGGCCCCACCGTCCCGACGGGCCGGACCGGGACCCCGTGGCTCCGGGCGATCTCGATGGCCCGCTCCTCGTCTTCCGGGGCCACCGACACCACGACCCGGCCCTGGGTCTCCCCGAAGAAGAGGGCCACCGGAGCCAGGTCCTCCTCCAGGGTGATGTCCACCCCGAGGGGGGATTCCGCACTCACCGCACACTCCACGAGGGCCAGCGCGAGCCCGCCTTCCGAGCAGTCGTGGGCGGAACGGGCCACCCCCTTCTGGATGAGCGCCAGCACCGCGTGCTGAAGCCTCCGCTCGGCGAGGAGGTCAACGACGGGGGGGAGACCTGCCACGACCCCCTCCTTCCGGTACAGGTACTCCGAGCCCCCGATCTCCTCCCGGTTCTCGCCGAGAAGGAGGACCCGGTCTCCCTCGCTCCGGAAGGCGGGGCGGGTGGCGTGGGCCTCCACGTCGTCCAGGATCCCCACCATCCCGATGACCGGGGTGGGATGGATCGCCACCCCGTCGGTCTCGTTGAAGAGCGAGACGTTCCCCCCGGTGACCGGCGTCTCGAAGAGGCTGCACGCCTCCGCCATCCCCAGGACCGCCTCGCGGAGCTGGTAGTAGATGTGTGCCTTCAGGGGGTTCCCGAAGTTCAGGTTGTTCGTCACCGCCGTGGGGAGGGCGCCGGCGCACGCCAGGTTCCGGGCCGCCTCGGCCACCGCGGCCTTTGCCCCCTCCCGGGGGTCGAGCCAGCAGTATCGCCCGTTGCAGTCGGTGGTGGCGGCGAGCCCGCGCCTTGACCCACGGAACCGGATCACCCCGGCGTCCCCTCCGGGGCGGACCACGGTACTCGTTCGCACCGTGGTGTCGTACTGGTCGTGGATCCACGCCTTCGAGACGAGGTTCGGGGACTTGAGAAGCTCCATGAGCTCGCCGGTCAGGTCTCCCTCGGGTGCGAGAAGATGCGAGAGGTCCCGCTCCCGCGCCGCCTTCACGTCGTCACCCTGGATTCCCTCCCGCTCGTAGGTGGGGCATCCGTCGGTGAGGGGAAGCGCGGGAATCGATGCGACGAGCCTCCCGTGCTCGAGGATCCGGAAGTATCCGTCGTCGGTGACCCTCCCCACCGGCTCGGCCTCGAGTTCCCACTTGGCCAGGATCTTCCGGACCTCTTCCTCGTGCCCGGCCCTTGCCACCACGAGCATCCGTTCCTGCGACTCGGAGAGGAGGATCTCGTAGGGAGTCATCCCCTCTTCGCGGACCGGCACCTTCTCCATTTCGAGGACCACGCCCGATCCGCCCCGTCCCGCCATCTCGCTTGCGGCCGAGGTGAGCCCGGCGGCCCCCATGTCCTGGATCGCCACGATGTGCCCGGAGCGGATGAGCTCCAGCGACGCCTCGAGGAGCAGCTTCTCGGTGAAGGGGTCGCCCACCTGCACCCGGGGGCGGCTGGCCTCGTCCGCATCTCCCGAAAGCTCCTCCGATGCGAAGGTGGCGCCGTGAATGCCGTCGCGCCCCGTGCGCGCCCCCACCGCCATGAGCGGGTTCCCGACCCCGGTGGCCTCGGCGGTGATGAGCTCCTCCCGCTTCATGAGCCCGATGGCCATGGCGTTCACGAGGGGGTTTCCGTCGTACGCCCGGTCGAAGAAGACCTCGCCCCCGATGTTCGGGATGCCGACGCAGTTCCCGTAGTCGCCGATTCCCTTCACCACGCCGGCGAAGAGGTAGCGGTTCCGCGGGGAGTCCAGGTCGCCGAAGCGAAGGGCGTCGAGGACCGCCACCGGGCGCGCCCCCATCGTGAAGATGTCCCTCAGGATCCCGCCCACCCCGGTGGCAGCCCCCTGGTAGGGCTCGACGGCGGAAGGGTGGTTGTGGGACTCGATCTTGAAGGCCACGGCCAGGCCGTCACCCACGTCGATCACGCCCGCATTCTCTCCCGGACCCTGGATGACCCAGGGGGCCTTCGTGGGAAGGAGGCGGAGAAGCCGCTTCGAATTCTTGTAGCCGCAGTGCTCGGACCACATGGCCGAGAAGACGCCGAGCTCGGTGAAGGTCGGCGTGCGGCCCAGGATCTCCAGGACGAGTTCGTATTCCGAGGGGGAGAGGCCATGCTCGGCCACGAGTTCCGGGGTGATCTCCGGGTCGCCGGGGCGGGGGGAGGGGGCGAGGGTGGTACCGGAGGCACCGGCACCGGGCAGGTCGGACATGGAGGAATCGGGTTCGGGAAGGAAAGCCATGGAAGGGTCGAGACTCATCCGGTAGGGGTGCCCGCCAGGTGGGCGCGGAGGGATTCGAAGAGTCCGATCCCGTCGGTGGATCCGAGGAGGGGCTCCACGGCCCGCTCCGGATGGGGCATCATCCCGAGCACGTTCCGCTCCGCGTTCAGGATTCCGGCTACGTGGTGGGCCGAGCCGTTGGGGTTCGCCTCCGGCGCGAGGGCGCCCTCGGCGGTGCAGTAGCGGAAGGCGATCCGGTCCTCGCCCTCGAGTTCGGCCAGGACTTCCTTCGGCGCCGTGTAGTTGCCGTCGCCGTGGGCGATGGGGACCCGGAGCACCTGCCCCTTCTCGTACGCAGCGGTGAAGGGGGAGTGGGTGGTCTCGACCCGGAGGTGCACGTCGAAGCTCCGGAAGCGGAGCGAGGTGTTCCGGAGGAGTGCGCCGGGGAGGAGTCCGCTTTCGCAGAGGACCTGGAAGCCGTTGCAGATTCCCACCACCGGCCCGCCCGCCCGGGCGAAGGCGGACACCGCCTCCATGATGGGCGAGAGGTGGGCGATGGCGCCGGGGCGCAGGTAGTCGCCGTAGGAGAAGCCTCCGGGAAGGAAGACCGCGTCCACGTCGCCGAGCTCCCGGTCCCGATGCCACCGGAACGAGGGCTCGAACCCGTCCAGGAGCTTCAGCGCCTGGTAGCAGTCGTAGTCGCAGTTCGACCCTGGAAAGGTGATGACCGCGACCTTCATGCGCCCTCTCCCGAGAGGACGCCCACCACCGTGACCTGGAAGTCCTCGGTGACGGGGTTCGCCAGGAGCTTCCGGCACATCTCCTCGCCCCGGGCACGGGCCGTGGCCTCGTCGGGGGCGTCGAGCTCCAGGTCCAGGACCTTTCCGACCCTGACGTCTGCGACGCCCTGGTAGCCGAGGGAATCGAGGGCGTGGGACACCGCGGTGCCCTGGGGGTCGAGGAGTCCGGGGCGGGGCTTCACGCGGATTTCCAGGTGGAATCGGCTCAAGGTTCCTTCTCCGTGGAGGGGTATCGGTCAGGGGCGATCTCGCCATAGTCCACCGAGCGGTGCTCGGCGGTGGCGTCATCCTCGTCGGCGAGGTCGAGGAGGGGGTCGGAATCGGGGAGACGCTCGAGGGCGCCCATCACGAACGATCGGGCCAGCCCCTGGAGCGTGTAGACCACGAGAAACGGGAAGATGAAGTACTCGGGCACGACGATGGCCGCCACCGCGGACCCCCCGAGGAAGAGGGTCATGAAGCGGGCCTTCCGGGTACCCGTCCCCACCCGCGGGACGACCTGGTAGGGAATGTGGCTCATCATGAGGAGCGCCACGACGATCAACACGACGCCGACGGTCTGGGTCGCCGGGAGCCCGCCGGTGAACTCCGCGACCCCGGGAGCCGTGAAGAAGGGGTACATCGTCGCCAGGATCATCCCGGCGGTGGGGGAGGGGAGTCCGTGGAACGACTTCTTGGCCTCGCCCCCCTGCTCCACGTTGAAGCGGGCGAGCCGCACCACCGCCGCCGTCACGTACACGAACGACAGGATCCACGCCCACGCCTGGTCGGCGAAGAAGAGGTGATAGAGGATGAACGCCGGGGCCACCCCGAAGGAGATCGCGTCCACGAGGGAGTCGAGCTCCGCCCCGAACCGCGACCCCGTGCGGGTGAAGCGGGCGATCCTCCCGTCCAGGAGGTCCAGGATCGCGGCGAAGACGATGCACCATGCCGCCCACTGGAAGTCCCCTCGCGCCGCCGCCACGATGGCGAAGAGCCCGAAGAAGAGGTTCCCGAGGGTGAAGGCCGAGGGGAGGATGATGATCCCCCGCTGGAGCCCCTCCCGGTTGATGGCCATGGTGTGCGTCTCCGGTCAGCGTGAGGCGCCGAGGCGCGGCGCCACCGCGTCCGCGCCCGGGGCGGCGAAGACGGGGGGCGTGAAGTCGTCAAGCGCAACGCCGGTGAGGCGGCGGAAGACTTCCAGGTAGCGCTCCGTGGTGGCCTTCACGACCTCGGGGGGGAGCTGGGGCGCCGGCGGACGCCGGTCCCAGTCCGGGAGGGCATCCAGCCAGTCCCGGACCGGCTGCTTGTCGAGGGAGGGCGGGTTCGACCCCACCCGGTATCCGTCCTCCGGCCAGTAGCGGGAGGAGTCCGGGGTCAGGACCTCGTCGATCAGGAGGAGGTTCCCGCCCGCGTCCTCGCCGAACTCGAACTTCGTGTCGGCGAGGAGAATCCCCCGCTCCCGGGCCGTCCGGCGTCCCAGGTGGTAGATCCCGAGCGAGAGTCGGCGGAGCTCCACGGCCCGGTCGGGGCCGACCCGCTCGATGACCCCGGAGAAGGGGATGTTCTCGTCGTGGTCCCCCACGGCGGCCTTCGTGGCGGGGGAGAAGATCGGCGGGTCCAGGGGCTCCGCTTCGCGCAGCCCCGCCGGGAGCAGCTCCCCCGCCAGGGTGCCCCCCTCCCGGTACTCCTTCCATGCCGACCCGGCCAGGTAGCCCCGGACCACGCACTCCACCGGAAGGGGCCGGACCTTCCGCACGAGGAGGGAGCGGCGGGCCCAGGCCGGGCGAAGCGCCGGGTCCCGGAGGGCCGGGACCCGCTCGGCAATGGCGTCGGGGTCCGCGGACACGGCATGGTGCCGGAGCCCCTGCACCCCCCCTTCGGGCCCGTACGCCGCAGCCGCCTCCAGGCGGGCAAGCCACCAGGCCGTGAGCTGGGTCAGGACCTCGCCCTTTCGGGGGATCCCCGGCTCCAGGATCACGTCGAAGGCCGAGATCCGGTCCGACGCCACCATGAGGAGGAGGTCGTCCCCCACGTCGTACATTTCCCGGACCTTCCCCCGGTGGACCAGGGGGAGGGGGAGGAGCGGAGTCTCCGCCATGGTCAGACCCGGACCTCCGCCGTGGCGAGAGCCCCCGCCGCCTGGCCGAGGCGGGCCAGGACCGGCTCCACTTCCCGGGCCAGGAAGGCATCCACCTGCTCGGGAGCCCGCCCCACGAAACGGAGCGGGTCCACGAGGCTGCGGATCTCCTCCTCGGCCATGCCGAAGGCGGAGTCGGCGGCGATGGCCTCGAGGAGGCCGGGCTCCCCGCCCTCCTTCATCCGGCCGGCGGCCTCCAGGGCGTGCCTACGGATCCGTTCGTGGAGTTCCTGCCGGTCCCCGCCACGCTTCGCGGCGTGCATCAGGATCGTCTCGGTGGCCATGAAGGGAAGGTGAACCTCCAGGTTCCGCTCCACCACCGCCGGATGCACCTGAAGGCCCGAGGCCACGTTCTCGTAGAGGACGAGGGCGCCGTCCAGGGAGAGGTACTGGTCGGGAATGGACACCCGCCGGTTCGCCGAGTCGTCCAGGGTCCGTTCGAGCCACTGGGTGGCCGCGGTGTTGGCCGGGTCCTGGAAGAGGGTGATGGCGTGGCGTCCCAGGGCGCACATCCGCTCCGCCCGCATGGGGTTCCGCTTGTAGGGCATGGCGGAGGAGCCGATCTGCTCCTCCTCGAAGGGCTCCTCCACCTCGCGGAGATGGGCCAGGAGGCGGAGGTCGTTCCCGAAGCGGGAGACGGACGCCCCGATCCCGGCAAGGGTCCCGGCGAGGGCGGCGTCCACCTTCCGCGGATACGTCTGCCCACTCACCCCGTAGCTCTTCGGGAAGCCCATCTTCTCGCCGACGAGGCGGTCCAGGGCCTCGACCTTGTCGTGGTCGCCGCCAAAGAGCTCCAGGAAGGAGGCCTGGGTGCCCGTGGTGCCCCGGACCCCCCGGAAGCGGAGGGTCTCCAGGCGGAACTCCACTTCCTCCAGGTCGAGCATGAGGTCCTGGAGCCAGAGGGTGGCCCGCTTCCCCACGGTGGTGGGCTGGGCGGGCTGGAAGTGCGTGTACCCCAGGGTCGGGAGCGCCCGGTGCTCCCGGGCGAAGCGGGCCAGGGCCCCGGCACAGCGCACGATCCGGTCCCGGAGAAGGGTCAGGGCCTCCCGGTGGAGGATCAGGTCCGTGTTGTCGCCGATGAAGGCGGACGTGGCGCCCAGGTGCAGGATTCCCCGGGCCTCGGGCGCCGCGTCGCCGAAGAGATGGACGTGGGCCATCACGTCATGGCGGAACCGCCGCTCGTACTCGGCGGCGCGCTCCAGGTCCAGGTCGTCGAGGGCCCGACGCATCGCCTCGAGGGCCTCGGCGGGGACCGGGAGGCCGAGCTCGTGCTGGGACTCGGCAAGGGCGAGCCAGAGCCTCCGCCAGGTGCCGAAGCGGTGGGCGGGGGCGAAGATGCGCTGCATCTCCCGGGAGGCGTAGCGTTCCGAGAGGGGGTGGACGTAGCGGTCCAGCGCGGAATCGGTCACCGGCGAGGGTTCCGTGGGGAGGGCGGGAGGGCGGCCGGTCGCGGCCGGGAGGGTGAAGCCTGGCCCATGGCCGACGCGGGGGCCGGGGCCGGGGCCGGGCGGCGGGTGGAGCGAAAGGGGGTCGTCCGCACGGTCAGGATCCCATCACGAAGTGGCGGCGAAGCACCGCCCGGTTGCGCTCCACGACGAGGGTCACCGAGGCGCCTGAGGGGACCTGGTCGAGGATTCCGGCGAGTTCGTCGGCCGTCCGGATCCCGTAGCGCCCGATCCCGATGATCACGTCGCCCTCGCGGAGCTGGAGGATGTTCTGGCCAGTGGGGGAGACCCGGGTCACCAGGACCCCGGCCTCCGAAGCCACCCCCTGGGCATCCCGGAGCTGCGGGGTGAGGGTCGTGACCTCCAGGTCCCTCAGCACGGTGACCCGCGCGGCCCGGACCACCGGGCTCTCCTCGGCACGGAGGGAGACCGGGGTGCCCTGGCCCTCGAGTTCCAGTTCCACCGTGTCGCCGGCGCGCAGGTCCATGAGGAGCGCCTCGAAGTCCAGGGGGGTGGCGAGCCTGTGGCCGTTCGCCCGGACGATCCGCTCGCCCCCACGGAGCCCCGCCCGCCCCGCCGGGGACTCGGCGGGCACCCGGGCAACCCGGACCCCCCGGGTCCGGCCGAAGGCGTCGGCCTCGGCGGGCTCCACCTCGATCCCGACCCAGGCGCGGCGCACGCTTCCATGCGCCAGGAGGTCGTCGGCGATCCGGAGGACCCGCTCGATGGGGATCGCGAATCCGAGCCCCTCGCTGCCGCCCCCGCGGGAGAAGATCGAGGCGTTCATCCCCACCACCTCGCCCAGCGCGTTCACGAGGGGGCCGCCGGAGTTCCCGGGGTTGATCGCCGCGTCGGTCTGGATCATGCCGAGGGAGAATCCGGTCTGCTCACCGGTGGGCACGATGTGGCGCCCCAGGGCGGAGACCACCCCCACCGTCACCGTGGGCTCGGGGTTCGAGATCAGGTTCCCGAAGGGGTTCCCGAAGGCGATGACCCACTCGCCGATCCTGAGGTCGGTGGAGCGTCCCACCGGCACCGTGGGAAGCCCTCCTTCGGCGACGCGCAGCACCGCCACGTCGGTAGCCTCGTCGGTCCCCACGAGCTCCGCCTCCAGGTCGCGCCCGTCGGGGAAGGTCACGAGGATCCGCTCCGCGCCCCGGACCACGTGGTCGTTCGTCAGGATGATCCCGCCTGCGTCGACGACGAAGCCCGAGCCGAGCCCGGGGACCCTTCGGGACTCGGTGCGCGTTCCACCCATGGGCCCCTCGAATCCGAAGAACCCCCCGAAGAAGTCGTCGAAGGGGTCGCGGACCCGAACCTGGGCGGTGCGGAGCACGTTCACGGAAACGATCCCGGGTGACACCCGCTCGGCGGCCCGCACCACCGCGGTGGCCCGGGTGTCGTCGAGGGACTGGCTCGCCGTGGCCCCGTCCTGGGCCCCACCTGCCCCGGACGAACCGGTACCGAGGAGCGCTTCCAGGGGCCCCGCCCCGGTCCCGCCTGCAGCCCACCCTGCGGCGGGCGGGGTTCCGGAGGCGGTCCCGAGGGCGCCTGCGGCCTCCTCGCCCGGGGCGGGGGCGCCGTCTCCGGCGGGGAGGTCGCATCCCACGAGCCCCGCGAGGAGAAGGAGGACCGAGGCAGGTCGGGCGGTGAAGCGAAGTCGCGCCATGGGAATCAGAGCTCCCGGCCCAGCCCCTTCCAGTCCTCGAGGAAGCGGGCGAGCCCCGAATCGGTGAGGGGGTGCTTCAGGAGGGGGTAGAGGACCGAGGGGGGGAGGGTCGCGGCGTCGGCCCCGGCGAGCATGGCCTCGAGAACGTGGCGCGGATGCCGGAGGGACGCGGCAAGGATCTCCGTTTCGTACCCGTAGGTCTCGTAGACCTGACGGATCTCCGCCACGACCTCCATCCCGTCGTGCCCGGCGTCGTCCAGACGTCCCACGAAGGGGGAGACGAAGGTCGCCCCCGCCTTGGCGGCGAGGAGCGCCTGGGCGGTGGAGAAGCAGAGGGTGAGGTTCGTCGAGGTGCCCTCGGCGGAGAGGGCGCGGCAGGCCCGGAGTCCGGCCTCGGTGATGGGGAGCTTCACCACGATGTTCGGGTGGAGGGCGGCGAGTTCACGCCCCTGGCTCACCATTCCCTCGGTGTCGGTGGCCACCACCTCGGCGGAAATGGGCCCGTCCACGATCCGGCAGATCTCCTGGAAGTGGTCCTTCGGCGCCCGGTCGCCCAGCGCCTTCGCCATGAGCGACGGGTTCGTGGTGATCCCGTCGATGAGCCCGGCGTCGGCGGCGCGGCGGATCTCGTCCAGGTCGGCGGTGTCGAGGAAGATCTTCATCGAGTTCCCAGGGGCTCGAGGGGGCGCCCGGCGGGCGCGCGGTCCCCGCGGTCATCGGCTGGAGGGTCCCGGTCGGCGTGGTCGCCGAGGGAGACCTCCTCGTACTCCACACGCTCCAGAACGAGCCCTTCCGGCGGGGCCGGGGGGGAGGTCACGAGGTGCGTGTCCGGGTCCGAGAGGAGGGCACCGAGCTCGCCGGGAGAACGGTGCTCCCGGGCGATCTCCACCATGGTACCCACAAGGTAACGAACCATGTGGTGAAGATAGCGGTTTGCCGTCACGTGGAAGGTCCAGCCCAGCGGTTCGCCGTCTTCGGAGCGCCACGGCTTCCACCGGGCGACGTGGACGTGGCAGCGGTCCCCCCGCTCCTCCTGCCCGGCGCGGGCGAAGGCCCGGAAGGAATGCTCGCCCACGATCCCGTCGGCGGAGCCCTGGAGGAGCGTCGGGTCCGGTGCGGGGGCGTCGAGGGGCCAGCAGAGCCGGCTGAGGAGGGGGGAGCGGGCCCCCGGCGCAGCACCCACCCGGTAGCGGTAGCTCCGCCGCCGGGCGTCGAAGCGCGGGTGGAAGGAAGGGGGGACCCTCCGGACCTCCTCGACCCAGACCGAGGGGGGAAGAAGCGCGTTCAGGGAGCGCCGGAGGGCGGGGGCGTCCCAGCGGGGCGAGAGGTCGACCGCAGCGACCTGGCCGGTGGCGTGGACCCCCCGGTCGGTGCGGCCCGAGCCGGTGACGGGCACGCGCGACCCGCCGGCGAGCCTCGAGAGGACCTCCTCGAGGGTCCCCTGGACCGTGGGCACGTCGGGCTGGAGCTGCCACCCGTGGAAGGGGGCGCCATCGTAGTGCACGGTGAGTGCAAAACGCAGGGTTTCCGGGGCGTTCACCGCCGAAACGTACCCCGGGCGGGGGAGGTGTCAACCCGCACGGCCCGACGTGGCGCCGAGGGGGGTTCCCCACCCCCGGGCACGACTCCGATTGACCGCCCACCCGGGGGGTGAGAGGTTGCCTTCCATGACCAGAGAACCCGCCCCCTCCGACCACACCCCCGCCCCGGGCCCTGCTCCCGGTCCCGCCCCGGCCGCGGGGGAGGCTCCCTCACCGACGCCCTCCACCCCTTCCCCGGGTCCCGGCGCCGCCGCCGGCCTCGGTGCCCTGATCGCGCGTGTGGTCTCGGGGGTGGACCTTTCCGAGACCGAGGCCGAAGCGGCCTTCCGTGCCGTCATGTCGGGCGAGGCCACCCCGGTCCAGATGGCGGCGCTCCTCGCGGCACTCCGCACGAAGGGGCACGCCCCTTCCGAGGTGGCCGGTGGGGTGCGGGCACTCCGGGCCGCCATGATCCCGGTTTCCGCACCGACCGGGGGCGATCACCCCCCCCTGGTCGACACCTGCGGGACCGGCGGGGGTGGGGTCACGACCTTCAACATCTCCACCGCCGCCGCCCTGGTGGCGGCGGGGGCCGGGGTGCGTGTGGCCAAGCACGGCAACCGTTCCTTCACCTCGCGGAGCGGGAGCGCCGACGTCCTCGAAGCCCTGGGCGTCGGGATCCAGCTCACCCCCGAGGCCATGGCCCGGATCCTGGACGAAGCGGGGATCGTCTTCATGTTCGCCCCCCTCCTCCACCCGGCCATGCGCCACGTGGGCCCGGTTCGTCGGGAGCTCGGGATCCCCACGATCATGAACGTGCTCGGCCCCCTGACGAACCCCGCCGGGGTCCGGCGCCAGGTGGTGGGCGTCTCCGATCCGGGGCTCGTCCCCCTCCTCGTGGAGGCCCTCGCTGCCCTCGGCCACGAGCACGCCCTCGTGGTCCATGGCGAGGCAGGGCTCGACGAGGTGAGCGCTCTCGGCCCCACCGCGGTGGCGGAGCTCGTGGGCGGGGAGGTCCGCCACGCCCGTGTCACCCCTGAGGAACTGGGACTCGAGCGGACCACCCCGGACGAGATCGCCGGCGGCACCCCGGAGGAGAACGCCCGGATCATCGAGGAGGTGCTCGGCGGAACACGGGGCGGCGGTGCCCGCACCGTCACCCTCATGAACGCCGCCGCCGCCCTCCTGGTCGCCGGTGTCGCCTCCGACCTGGTCGAGGGGGTGGAGCGGGCCGCCCATTCGGTGGACTCGGGCGCGGCACGGGCCCGCCTCGAGGCGCTCCGCGAGGCCTCGGCGCGCTATGGCGCGGCGGGATCCGCTCCGGGCTGATCCGTCCCGCCATCGGCTTCAGGACCGGCCCCACCCGATCCCTTGGCCGGAGCGGTGTCTCGTGGAGGGGGGGCGAGCGGCTCGCCCGGCGCACCCTCCCCCCGCACCAGGGCCCGAAGGGTCCAGGGGCCGGGGAAGGGGCGGGGGACCCGCCCCTCGGGAACGAGGAGCTTCCTCCGCTCGGGGTCGTCGTCGGGGCCGGGGCCACGCCCGGCCAGGAAGGGAATGCGCATGGGGCCTCCGGGGCTCGGGGTCAGTACTTCCGGATGACGCCCACCACGATCCCCTGGATCGTGATCTCGTCGGGATCGAAGAACATGGGCTCCATGGCAGCGTTGGCGGGCTGGAGCCGGATCCGCCCGCCCGGCTCGCGGTAGAGCTTCTTCACGGTGGCCGCCTCCCCCCCCACGAGGGCCACGACCATTTCGCCGTTCTCCGCCACGGGACGGCTGTTCACGATGATGTAGTCGCCGTCGCGGATCTGCTCCTCCACCATGGAGTCCCCCACGACCCGGAGCACGTAGTTCTCCCCCTGACGCCGGAGGAGGTCCGGGGGGACCAGCACGGTCTCCCGGTGCTCGATGGCCTCGATGGGGAGCCCGGCGGCCACTTCGCCCAGGAGGGGAAGCTCCACCGCCCCCGGCACCGCATGGCCCTGGACGAGCTCGATGGAGCGGCTCTCGTTGTACGCCTTCCGGATGTATCCCTTTCGCTCCAGATTGCTCAGGTGCTCGTGCACCGTGGCGAGGGACGCGTAGCCGAAGGCGTCGGCGATCTCCTCGAAGCTCGGGGCGTACCCCTGCTCGTCGATGTACGCCCCGATGTGGTCGAGGATCTGCTTCTGGCGTCGGGTGAGCGGCATGGTGCCTCCGATTGGCGGGGGGGCCGGTGGGAGGCGCGCCGACCGGACCGGATCCCGGCGGCGCCCGAAGAGGCCCCGAAACATGATACCCGAAGGTTGCCCGAAGCGCAAGCATTTCCGAGCTTCCTGAACGACCCCCTCTCCCGCACCCCTCTTCCGCACCCCTCTTCCGCATCCCTCTCCCGCACCCGAACCGACCCCGTGAATCCCACCTCCCCGGGCACCCCTGCCGGCCGGTCCACCGGGCCCCACGTCCTCGACCGCATCGTCGCCACGAAGCGCTCGGAGCTCGCCGAACTCCGCCCCCGCGCCGGAGAGCTCCGCGCCCGCGCCGCCGATGCCCCGCTTCCGCGCCCCTTCGCCGCCGCCCTGGCCGACCCGTCCGAGGTCTCCCTCGTTGCCGAGGTGAAGCGCCGCTCTCCCGGGGCCGGCCCCATCGACATGGCCCTCGATCCCCCGACCCTGGCCGCCCGCTACGAGGCCGGGGGTGCCCGTGCGATTTCCGTCCTCACCGACGCCCCCTGGTTCGGGGGGAGCCTCGCCGACCTCGAGGCGGTCCGCGCCCGCGTGCAGCTCCCCGTGCTCCGGAAGGACTTCACCCTGGACGCACTCCAGCTCCACGAGGCCCGGGCCCACGGCGCCGACGCGGTCCTGCTGATCGTGCGCATCCTCTCCGACACGGCCCTCCGCGAACTCCGCGAGGAGGCGGAATCCCTCGGGCTCGGCGTCCTCGTGGAGGCCCACGACCGAGCCGAGGTGGCCCGCGCCCTCGCCTCCGGCGCCACGATCCTCGGGATCAACAACCGCGACCTCTCGAACTTCCACACCTCGCTGGAGGTCACCTTCGGACTCCTCCCCGACGTCCCCGACGGGGTCACCCTCGTCTCGGAAAGCGGGATCCGGAGCGCCGAAGACGTGGTCGGACTTGCCCGTGCAGGGGTGGACGCGGTCCTCGTGGGCGAGGCCCTCGTCCGTTCCGGGGATGCGGAAGGAGGGGCCCGTTCGCTCTCCGGGCACCGGCCCCTCGGGCGGGGACGCGGCGGATGACGCCCCCGGACCCCGGCCCCGCCGGGGGTCGCCCTTCCGGGCCCCCCGCGCCGGGGACCCCCGCCAAGATCTGCGGCCTCACCCGCCCGGAAGACGCCCGCCTTGCCGCCTCCCTGGGGGCCGCCTGGGTGGGGGTCGTCCTCGTTCCCGGCACCCCCCGGGCCCGCACCCCCGGCCAGGCCCGGGCCCTGGGCGACGCCGCCCGGGAGGAGGCCGGCACCCCGCTCGCCCTGGTCGTGGCGGACCGCTCCGCCGACGAGGCGGCCCGGGCGGCGGAGGAGGCGGGGGCCGGGGCGCTCCAGTTCCACGGGTCGGAGACGCCGGAGCTTCTCCGGGAGCTTCGTACCCGGGGAAGGTGGGAACTCTGGAAGGCGGTGCGGGTCCGTTCCGGTGCGGAGATCCTCCCGGCCGCGGAGCGGTGGGCCGGGGTGGCCGACCTCCTCCTCCTGGACGGGTGGCACCCCCGGGCCCTGGGGGGGACCGGCGCGGCGTTCGACTGGAACGCCCTCGAGGCGTTGCGCGCGGCCTGGCCCGAGGGCCTCCGGCTCGGCGTTGCCGGGGGGCTCCGCCCGGACACCGTGGGGGAGGCGGTCGCGCGACTCCGCCCCGACCTCGTGGACGTGAGCTCCGGCGTGGAGCTCCGCCCGGGGGTGAAGGACCCGGATGCGCTCCGTGCCTTCCTTGCGGGGGTGGCGGCGCCCGCTTCCCCCTGACCCCCGGCCCACCCCCGATTCCGAATCCCCGAACCTTACCGGATCGCCGCATCCCATGAACCATCCATCTCCTGCCGCCGCTTCCGCTTCCACCCCGGACCCCACCCGTTTCGGGGTCTTCGGAGGCCGCTTCGTGCCGGAAACGCTCATCGCCGCCCTCGACGAGGTGGAGGCGGCGTACGCGGCCGCGCGCCTGGATCCGTCGTTCCAGGCCGAATTCGAGGCGCTCCTGAAGGACTTCGTCGGACGCCCGTCGCCCCTCTACCGGGCCCGGCGGCTCGAGGCGGAGGTGGGGGGCGGGCCGATCTGGCTCAAGCGCGAGGACCTGAACCACACCGGGGCGCACAAGATCAACAACACGATGGGGCAGGCGCTCCTGGCGCGGCGGATGGGGAAGCGCCGGATCATCGCCGAGACCGGGGCCGGGCAGCACGGGGTCGCCACCGCTACCGCCTGCGCCCTCTTCGACATGGAGTGCATCGTCTACATGGGGGCGGAGGACGTGGAGCGGCAGGCGCTGAACGTCTTCCGCATGGAGCTCCTGGGGGCCGAGGTGCGCCCGGTCACCTCGGGGACGCGGACGCTCAAGGACGCCACGAACGAGGCGATCCGGGACTGGGTCACGAACGTGGGGGACACCCACTACATCATCGGGTCGGTGGTGGGGCCTGCGCCCTTTCCGCGCATGGTGCGGGACTTCCAGGCGGTGATCGGGACCGAGGCGCGGGCCCAGATCCTCGAGCGCGAGGGGCGGCTTCCCGGCTCGGTGGTGGCGTGCGTCGGCGGCGGATCGAACGCCATGGGGATCTTCCATCCCTTCGTCGGGGATGCAGGGGTGCGGCTCATCGGCGTCGAGGCGGCGGGAGAGGGGATCGCCTCCGGACGGCACTCCGCGTCGCTCACCGCCGGGAGTCCCGGCGTGCTCCACGGGGCCCTTTCCTACCTCCTCCAGGACGACGACGGACAGGTGGCGCCCGCGCATTCGGTGTCCGCGGGGCTGGACTATCCGGGGGTAGGACCGGAACATTCCTGGCTGAAGGATGCGGGGCGGGCGGAGTACGTGGCGGTGGATGACGCGGCCGCGCTCCGGGGGTTCCACCGCCTGGCCGAGCTCGAGGGGATCATTCCGGCGCTGGAGACGGCGCACGCGGTGGCGTACCTTTTCGAGGCCGGGCGCGCGCTGGCCGAAGGAGGACCCGTCCTCCTCTGCCTGAGCGGGCGGGGGGACAAGGACGTGGCGCACGTGGCGCGGGTTGAGGGGCGGGGCACGATTCTCTGACCGGAATTCCGACAGGGGGCGCGGGAACCATGGACCAAGGGCAAGCGGGGGGCGGGCGTTGAGCACCGACGGAATCCCCGGCGGCGTGCTCGACGACCTTCCCGGCGCCGTGGCCGGGGGGCGCGCCGAGGACTGGGCCGACCCCGAGGTCCTCCCCCTTCCCGAGGTCCGGGAGCTCTTCCTCGTGCTCGGAAAGGCCCTCCGGGCCTACCAGCTCTACGACCGGAACAACCCGGTCTACCACCGCTTCCTGCAGAACCTGGTGGCCGCCTTCAAGGCGGTCTGGGCCACGGAGGAGGCCCTCCACCTGGTCATCGAGGAGTCCCGGATCACCTGGAAGGGGGAGGAGGTCTACCGGAGCGGGGAGCGCTCCGATTCGCTGGCCTTCCTCCTCTACCGCGACGGGGTGCGGGAATTCACCCCCCTTCCCGGGATCGAGGAGGGGGAGCTCGAGGGACTCCTGGACGTGCTCCACCGGGCGAAGCACGCCCGGGGGGACGCCGACGACCTCGTCACCCTCCTCTGGGACCGGGAATTCGCCTTCCTGCGCTACGTGGTCGTGGACCTCCTTGCGGAGGGGGTCGAGGTACCGGAGCGAACGGAGCACGCCCTCCTCCCCGACCCGATGACGATCCTCGGGGCCGAGGGGTTCACCCTGGTGGATGCCGAGGAAGGCGCCGGCACCGAGGGAGAGGACACCGGCGCGGAGGCCGGTGCGGAGGCGGCCCCGGCCCCCGAGGGAACGATCCGGCCCGAGGACTTCAACCCCACCCTCTACGCCCTCGACCCGTCGGACCGGGCGTACGTGGCGGAGCTCCGCCAGGCCGAGGAGGAGCGGAACCTCCGGGCCGACGTGCTCACCGCCCTCTTCGACCGTTTCGAGGAGAGCGGCCGCCCCGACCGGCAGCGGGAGATCGCGGGGATCCTGGGGCAGCTTCTCCCGAACCTCCTCTCGCGGGGGTACATGCGGGAGGTGGGAATGATGCTCCGGCAGCTCGAGGAGATCCGGAAACGGAGCGCGGTGGATCCGGCCGCCGACGCCCAGGTGGAGGAGGCCCTCGCGGAGCTCGCGAGCCCCGACTCCGTCACCGAGCTCGTGCGCGCCCTCGAGGACGGGGTCCTCACGGTGAACTCGGGTGAGCTCGCGGCCTACCTCCGGCACCTGCGCTCCACGGCCCTCGCCCCGCTCCTTTCCTCGGTGGAGACCACGCAGCACCCGCAGATCCGGCGCACGCTGAAGGATGCAATCCGGGAGATCGCCCGGGCGAATCCCCAGGGGGTCTTCGGGCTCCTCCAGTCCCGCGACGAGCTCGTGGTATCGGGCGCGGTGCGTCTCGTGGGGACGCTCGGGCTCCCGCAGGCGGCAAAGGCGCTGGGCACGCTCCTCCAGACGGCCCCCCTCCCGGTGCGGCGGGCCGTGGTGGAGACGGCCATCGAGCTGCCTTCGGCGGCGCTGGCCCCGGCCCTCGAGAAGGCCCTCTTCAACGAGGACCGGGCGGTGCGGATCGGGGCGGCCCGGGCGCTGGGGCTGACTGGAAACCGTGCCTCGGCGGGTGCCCTCGAGGACATCCTGGCGGGGCCCGAGTTCCGCGACACCGACGTGGGGGAGAAGGTGGCCTTCTTCGATGCCTACGGCCGCCTCGCCGGGGGGCAGGGGGTGGACTTCCTGTCGCGGATGCTGAACGGAAAGGGGCTCTTCGGATACCGGGAACCCGCCGAGAACCGGGCAGGGGCGGCCCGGGCCCTCGGGATCATCGGGAATCCTGCGGCGACCCAGGCGCTGGAGCGGTCCGTCGACGATCCGGATCCGGTGGTGCGCACCGCGGTGAACCGCGCCCTCCGGGGCGGAGGAGGGGAGGAGGAATGACGGACGGCGGCGTGCTCCAGGACGACGGCCGGAAGGTCCTCGTGGCGCTCTACGCGGCGCTCCGGGCCATCCGGTTCTACCCCCTCGACAACGAGACGGTACAGCGGTCCCTCGACGACCTTCACGAGGCGGTCCGGGGGATCCTCCGGAAGGAGGAGGGAATGTCCTTCCGGACCGTCGGGGAGTTCTTCTTCCTGAACGAGGTCCGGCTCCGCCTCGATCTCCGCAACTTCTCCACCTTCGGGTCGGTGGCTCGGGCCCTCCAGCAGCACGGGATCGGCGAGGTCGAGGTCACGCCGGGGATGGAACGGGACGAGTGGACCCCCTTTCTTTCCCTCCTTCTCCGCACTCCCACCGAAGGCGACCCCTTCGAGGCCTTTGCCGAGGGACTCGCTGCCACACCGATCCGGAACCTCACGGTCCGCCCCGAGCGCGAAGTCCGGGACCTGGACCTGGAGGAGGAGGAGATGGAGGGGGCCCGCCGCACCTACGTGCACACGGTGCAGATGGCCCGGGAGGTGCTCACCGACGTGCGCATCGGTCGCGCGGTGAACGTCCGGAAGGTGAAGCGGGCGGTGCAGACCATCGTGGACCAGGTCCTCTCGAACGAGCCCTCGATCGTGGCCATGACCCACCTCCGGGAGTTCGACGAGTACACCTTCACCCACTCGGTGAACGTCTGCATCTTCTCGGTGGTGATCGGGCAGCGGCTCGGGCTGGAACGAAGGGAACTCTACGAGCTTGGCCTGGGGGCCCTCTTCCACGACGTGGGGAAGATGCGGATCGAGTCCGAGGTCCTGAACAAGGCGGGGGCGCTGAACGAACAGGAGTGGATCCAGATGAAGGAGCACCCCACCGACGGGCTCCTCACCCTCTTCCAGCTCCATGGCTTCAACGACCTGCCGTACCGGCAGATGCTCATCGCCTACGAGCACCACATGAAGACGGACCTGTCCGGGTACCCGCTGTCGCGCCGGGCCCGGAACATCTCCCTCTTCTCCAGGATCGTGGCGGTGGCCGACGCCTTCGACGCGGGGACTTCCAAGCGGTCCTACCAGTTCCGGCCCTGGCCCCCGGATGCGGTCCTCCGGGAGATGCGCGACAACCCGAACCGGGGGTTCGACAAGGTGATCGTGAAGGCGCTCATCACCGCCACCGGCGTATACCCGGTGGGAACCCTGGTGGTGCTCGACACCTACGAGCTCGCCGTGGTGAGTCGGGCGAACCCCGACCCGAACCGGCTCCACCAGCCCGAGGTGAAGATCCTCTCGGACCCCATGGGCGTTCCGGTGGCGAACCCCTTCGCCGTGCGCCTCGACGAGGTGGACGCGTCCACCGGACAGCCCCGTCGCTCGATCATCAAGACCGCCGACCCGAACCGCTACGGGATCGAGGTCGCCGACTTCGTGACCTGACCGGCCGGAACCCTCCGGTCCGGACCGACCCTTCTCCCGAAACCCGACGCCTGGAACGGGGCCTCTCGAGCCCCGGAAGCCCGCCCATGCCCTCCTCCTCCGATTCCCCTGGTTCCACCGCCCTCCGGGGCGCCCCCGCCATCGAGCGTGCCTTCCGCCTCCGCCGGGAGCGTGGGGAGGCCGCCCTCGTCCCGTACGTCTGCGCCGGGTACCCGGACCGGGACACCTCCCTGGCGATGCTCCTGGCCGCGGCCGATGCAGGCGCCGACGTGCTGGAGCTCGGGATCCCCTTTTCCGACCCCCTGGCCGACGGTCCCACGATCCAGAAGGCCACCTTCGACGCCCTCGAGGCCGGAATGACCGTACGGGGCGCCCTCGACCTCCTCCGGGCGTTCCGGGCCGAGCGGGACACGCCGGTGGTGCTCTTCACCTACCTGAACCCCGTGCACCACTTCGGGATCGAGGCCTTCGTGGAGGCGGCGCGGAGGGCGGGGGCCGACGGCCTCCTCCTCACGGATCTTCCCGCCGGGGCGGATGCGGCGCTCGAGGGCGCCGCCGCCGGGGGAGGGCTCGCGCTCGTTCGTCTCCTGGCCCCCACGACCGCACCGGACCGGGTTCCCCAGGTGGCCCGCGGAGGGAGCGGCTTCCTCTACTACATCTCGCGGACCGGGGTCACCGGGGCCAGGACCGAGCTTCGGGAAGAGCTCGGCAGGGAGCTCGAGGTGCTGCGGGGGCGGGTCACCCTCCCGGTGGCCGTGGGATTCGGGATCTCGTCGCCGGAGCAGGCGGCGGCGGTGGCGGCGGTGGCCGACGGGGTGGTGGTGGGAAGCGCTCTCGTGAACGCGCTCACCGACGGGGGCGTGGAGGGCGCCGGGGCATTCCTCGCCGGGCTCCGGGCGGCGATGGACGGGGCGCGGCGAGAGTAGCGCGCCCGTCAGTCCCCGCCGGCGAGCCGCCCCGGCAGCCCCGGGTCAGGCTCCACGAAGAGGGTCTTCACCCGGTCGGGGAGGACCGCCCCCGGGGCGGCCTTCCGCGGCTTCCGGACGTGCTTCCGGCGGGTCCAGTCCACCGGAACGACGCCTGCGTGCCGGGCGTCGGAGTGGAGGGCCGCCAGGATCGCCGCTTCCTCGAGGTCGCGGGCCGGGGGGTTCTCCTTCCGCCCCCACCGGAGCACCACGTGGGCTCCCGGGGATTCCCGAACGTGGAGCCAGACGTCGTCGGGGGCCGCGTGCCGGAAGGTCAGGTCGTCGTTCCTGCGGGCTCCCCGCCCCACCCGGATCTCGAGCCCGCCCGACGAGCGGAAGGTCCGGTAGGGGAGGGCAGGGGGACCCTCTCCCGGACGCCCACCCGGCCGACCCGCCCCCCCGGGTGTCTCCGTCGCCACCACCTCCGCCAGCTCCCCCGGGTCCCGCGTCCCCTCGCGGACCCCGTCCACGAGGGCCCGGAGCCTTCCCTCCGCCGCCTCCGCCGCCTCGATCCGCGCCGGGAGCTCGGCCCTGGCCCGCTCGGCGCGTCCGGCCCGGTCGTAGTAGCGCCTGGCGTTTTCATGGACCGGGAGCGCCGGGTCGAGGCCGACCCGGACCGGCTTCCCGTCGAACCCGGTGAGTTCCACCTCCGGTGCCCCGAAGGGCACCTGGCCGAAGCGGGCCAGGAGCAGGTCCCCCACGGCCCGGAGGGGGGCGGGGTCCGGCGCGCCCTCCAGCTCGCGGCGAAGGGCGCCCGTCTTCCGGGCACGCCGACGAAGGATCTCCTCCCCCGCGGCGAGGAGGGCGGCGGGGACGAGAAGCGCCGCCTCCCCGTGCCCCGAGTCCTCTTCCCGAAGGTGCGCGACCGCGTCCAGGAGGGAGGGGAAGGGTCGCGCCCCCGGGTCCAGGGGAAGGGGGTAGGCCACGGTTCCCTTCGGCGACGCGGTGATCCAGCCGCCCCACTCTCCCGGGTCCTCCAGCGCGCCGAGGAAGGCCCACCCGTCCGGGGCCATGAGCCGCTCCACGTTCAGCGACGACGCCCCGGCCACCTTCCGGAGCAGGGCACTTCGCCCCTCGCGGACAAGCTCCATGAAGGAGGCTTCGTCGAGGGCGTCCGGACCGGTCCGCCCCCGCCGTGCTCCGGGGGGAAGGGGGATCCAGGGCCCGCCCACCTGGAGCTTCCCTTCGCCGCCCCCGGCGGCACCCCCGCCCCGACGCCTTCCACCCAGGAGGAGCTGCCGCACCGTCCGGCTCCGGTGCCCCAGGAGCGTCGCCTCCCTCCGGATCCCCGACATCTCGATCACGAGCTCCACGCCCTCTTCCCGCCCCCGGACCCGGGGAAGCCCCATGACGAGGGCGCTCTCGTCGGCGAGGGCCTCGACCCGGAGGACCCGGGCGGGGAGGGGCCGGGCCTCGGCGGGGGGCTCGGCGGGACCCGGAAGCGAGATCCATCCGGCGAGGGGGTGGAGTTCCGCCACGAGGGTGGCGTCGCGGAGATGGAGGGTCACCCGCCGATGCTCCGGGTCGAGGAGGAGGGCGCGCACCCGCCTCCCCGCCAGGCGGGTGTCGAGCTCCCGGGCCAGGGCCCGGGCCAGGAGGGGGTCCCAGCGCATCGGCATCCTCCACGATAACCCCGGGCGGGAGGGGTTTGACACCATGGCATCCGTTTGTCTATCGTCCGGCGGCGTCTTCTCGAAGGTCCCCGCGCACCCCCAGGTGGGCCCGGCGGGGACTTCCGGGCGCGGGGAACCCCCCGGCCCATCCCCGAAGGCGTGCCCGACCCCACGCCCATCCCTCTTCCCCGACCCTGGCCACCGTGTCCGCATCCCCTGAAGAGCGCGCGCGCAGGAGGCCCACGGTACGGGACTTTCTCGGCATGAAGGAGCGAGGGGAACGGATCGCCGTGCTCACCGGCTACGACGTGCTCTTCGCCCGGATCCTGGAGGAGGCGGGGGTCGACATGATCCTCGTGGGCGATTCCCTGGGGCAGGTGGTCCTGGGACACGGTTCGACCCTTCCGGTGAGCCTCGACGACATGATCCGGCACGGGGCGGCGGTGTGCCGGGGCGCGCCGGGGAGCTTCGTCGTCGTGGACCTTCCCTTTCTGACCTACCAGGTGTCCGAGGAGGAGGCCCTCCTGAACGCCGGCAGGGTCCTTCGCGAGACCGGCGCCCAGGCGGTGAAGCTCGAGGGGGGGGATGTGCGGGCGGCGGCCACCACGGCGCGTCTCGTTGCGGCGGGGATTCCGGTCATGGGGCACGTGGGGCTCACCCCGCAGTCCGTGCACGCGCTCGGTGGATACCGGGTGCAGGGGCGGGGTGCCGAGGCGGGGGAGCGGATCCTCGCCGAGTCGAAGGCCCTGGAGGAGGCGGGGGCCTTCTCGGTGGTGCTCGAACTCGTGCCGGGCACCCTGGCCGAGCGGGTGACGAAGGCGCTCCGGATTCCGACGATCGGGATCGGGGCCGGGGCCGGGTGCGACGGGCAGGTCCTGGTGCTCCCGGACATGCTCGGGCTGAACCCCGGCTTCACCCCGCGCTTTCTCCGGCGCTTTGCCGACCTCGGGGGGGCGGCCCGGGAGGGGGTGCGTGGCTACGTCGAGGCGGTGAGGGAAGGGCGCTTTCCGGGCCCCGAGCACACCTTCGGCGACGGGGAGGGAGGTTGACGGGGGCACCGGATGCGGAGGTCGGCACGCCGGCGCCCGCCGACGGACGGGGAGGGCTCGAGGTGGCGCGCACCCGGGGGGAGCTCGCCCGGGCGCTCGCGGGGTTCCGGGAAGAGGGGGCGCGGGTGGCCTTCGTACCCACCATGGGCGCGCTTCACGCCGGGCACCTGGCCCTCCTGGACCGGGCGGCGGAGTTGGGAGATCGGGTGGTCCTGTCGATCTTCGTGAACCCCCTCCAGTTCGCGCCGGGGGAGGACCTGGACCGGTATCCGCGCTCCCTGGAGCGGGACCTGGAGGTGGCGGGATCGCGGGGCGCCCACCTGGCCTTCGTTCCCGGGGTGGAGGAGGTCTACCCCGGCGGGCTTCCCCGGGTCACCGTGGACCCGGGCCCTGCGGGGGATCGGCTCTGCGGTGCCTTCCGTCCCGGACACTTCCGGGGGGTCCTCACCGTGGTCGCCCGCCTCTTCGGGCTCGTGCGCCCCGACGTCGCCGTGTTCGGACGAAAGGATGCCCAGCAGGCGGCGCTGATCCGGCAGATGGTGCGTGACCTGGAACTGGGGGTGGAGATCGAGGTCGCACCCCTCTTCCGCGAGGAGGACGGGCTCGCCCTGAGCTCCCGGAATGCCTACCTGACGCCCATGGAGCGGAGGAACGCACCCCTCCTCTTCCGGTCGCTTCTCGAGACCGACCGGGCCTTCCGGGGGGGCGAGACGGACGGCGCGCGCCTGGAGACCCATGCCCGAAGGGGGCTCGACCGGGCGCAGGTCTTCCGGACAGAGTACGTGGCCGTCGTGGACCCCGGGACCCTGGACCCCCTCCCCGAGGCCCGGGAGGGGGCGCTGCTCATGGCGGCGGCCTGGCTCGGGGGGACCCGGCTCATCGACAACGTGGTGCTGGGGAGGGCGGACGCGGACCCCCGGCCCGGGCAGGTCGGGATCCCGGGCGACGATCCCCCTGCGTCCCCGGAGGCACCGTGAGCCCGAGGAAGGGGGCGCGGAAGCGGGGTGGGAGGAGCCGGAGGGCGGGTTCCGCCCGGGGGTGGGGGGGACTCCTGATCCTGGTCCTGGCCGGTGCGGGGGTCTGGTACGGCGCCGGCTTCGTGGATGGAGACGGGAACCTCGTGACCCGGTCGCTGGACCGGGACGAGACCACGGCTCCCCCGATTCCCCGGCCGATCCCGGAGCCCGGCGCCCGGGTGCGGGTGGAGGTTCTGAACGCCGGGGGGGTCCGGGGGATGGCCGCCGCCGCCACCGACGAGCTCCGGGACGCCGGCTTCGACGTGGTCTACTACGGCAACGCGGGGCGCTTCGACGCGGAGGCGTCGGAGGTGGTGCTCCGATGGGGCCTGCGGGAAAATGCCGCAGCGGTGGCGGAAGCCCTGGGCATCGAGCGGGTGCTCGTGGACATGGATTCCACGCTCCTCGTGGAGGTCACCGTGCGGATCGGGTCGGAATGGAAGGCCCGGACCGACCGGGAGGCCCCGGGGGAGCGCGGGCTTGAAGACCGGAACCGGGACGAGGGAGGGGTGAGGTGACGAAGAAGGCACCGAGCGGAGACCGGAGGGAGCGGGGGCGGAGGCGAAGGGAGGGGGAGGGGCGCCGGGTGGCCCCGGCCGGTGGGGGTGGGGCGAAGGCGGAGGCGATGGAGTGGGCGAAGACGCTCGGGGTCACCCTGATCCTCATCGTGCTCCTCCGCGGCTTCATCGTCCAGACCTTCGTGATCACCTCGGGTTCGATGGAGGACACCCTCCTCGTGGGGGACTTCCTGATGGTGAACCGGCTGGCCGTGGGGTCAGGGATCCCCGGCACGCAGCTTCGCGTCCCGGGCTACTCGGAGGTGAAGCTCGGGGACGTGGTGGTCTTCGATCCGACCCACGAGGACGACATGAAGCTCGTGAAGCGGATCGTCGGGATGCCCGGTGACACCCTCGAGATGCGGGACAAGCACCTCTACCGGAACGGAGCGCGCACGGTGGAGCCGTGGGTCAAGTGGGAGGACTTTTCGGGCGATGACTTCCACCCGATGATGGGGTGGCAGCTGGCCCACCTGGCCCCGGGGGTGGACCGCGCCTCCTACCGACCCACCCGCGACACATGGGGGCCCCTCGTCGTCCCCGAGGGGCACTACTTCATGCTTGGAGACAACCGGGATTTCTCCCTCGACTCCCGCTACTGGGGGCTCATCGAGCGGTGGCGGGTCGAGGGACGGGCCATGTTCTTCTACTTCTCCTACGACCGGGATTCTCCCGAGTCGCTTTCGTGGATCCGGGAGGTCCGCTGGGAACGGATCGGGCAGCGGATCCGCTGATCCCTGCGGCCGGGACCGAGGCGGATTTGACGGGAAGCCCCGATGGGCGTAGATCTAGCACGCATTCTTGCACACCAGAGAAACCCCAGCGGGGCCGTCCGGGCGTTCCGGGTCGGTCCCGCCTGTCGTCGTCAGCGCCCGGTCGGGCGCACTGACCCGCCCCAACCCTGCCCGATCCGAGGTTGAAGGAGGTTCCATGAAGTTCCGGTCCCTGCTCCTCCTGAGCGCCCTTGCGCTCCTTCCCGCCCCCCTGCTGGCGCAGACCGCCCCGACGGTGGGCCTCCGCGACAACACGCCCGGCTTCCACGCCCTCGTGGGGGCCCGCGTGGTCACGGCGCCCGGCGCCGTGATCGAGAACGCCACCGTCGTCGTGCGCGACGGCGTGGTCGAGGCGGTCGGGGCCAACGTGGCACCGCCGCCCGGGGCCCGGGTCTGGTCCCTCGAGGGCCGGACGATCTACCCGGGCTTCATCGACGCGTATACCCACGTGGGGATGCCCACGTCGGTTCCCGAGGGGGACAACCGGGGCCCGGTGAACTGGAACCCCCAGGTCCGGTCCTTCGCCTCGGCGGCCGAGACCTTCGTGGATGACGGCGAGCGGTCGGCCCAGCTGAGGCAGCAGGGCTTCACCACGGCCCTTGCCCTCCCGAGCCTCGGGATGCTCACCGGGGCCAGCGCGGTGGTGAGCCTCGACGACGGCGCGCCGGGGTCCCGGGTGATCCGTGCCGACCTCGTGCACGGGATGTCGCTCAGCCGGGACAACCGGGCCGGAGGCGGATACCCGACCTCGGGGATGGGGGCCATCACCTTCCTCCGCCAGACCTTCCACGACGCCGACTGGTACGACCGGGCCCAGCGCGCCTGGGAGGCGAGCCCCGCAGGGGCGCGCCGCCCCGAGCGGGACCGGGCGCTCCAGGCCCTCGTTCCCGTCGTCCGCGGTGACCGCCCGGTGCTGGTCAACGCCCGCGACGAGGACGATTTCCTCCGCGCGGTCTCCCTCGCCGACGAGTTCGGCCTCGATCTCTGGATTCGGGGGAGCGGGTTCGAGTACCGGATTCTCGAGCAGGTTCGCGCCGCCGGGCGTCCGATGATCCTTCCCATCAACTTCCCGAACGCCCCGAACGTGGCGTCCCCGGAGCAGGCCCTGGGCGTGAGCCTGAGCGCGCTCCGGCACTGGAACATCGCCCCGGAGAACCCGGGACGCCTCGCTGCGGCGGGGGTGGAATTCGCCCTCACCGCCGACGGAACCGGCGGGAACGGCGCCTTCCTCCGGAACCTCCGGACGGCGGTGGAGCGAGGCCTCGAGGAGGAGACGGCGCTCGCGGCCCTGACCACCACGCCGGCCCGGATGCTCGGCGTGGATCGGACCCACGGCACGATCGCTGCCGGGAAGGTGGCGAACCTCGTGGTCGTCGACGGGAACATCTTCGAAGACGGAAGCCGCATCCTCGACGTATGGGTCGAGGGAACGCGGTTCCGCTACGACGGTGACCCCACGCTGAACCCGGTGGGGCGCTGGGTCGTGGCGAGCCTCGGGTCCGTCGACCTGGGGGGCGAGATCGAGTTCCGCGGTGAGCCGGGGCGCCTCACCGGCGTCTTCCGGACCGAGGGGCAGGAGCTGAACCTCTCGGGCATCGCCCTCGCCCAGGGATCCCGCCGCCTGACCTTCGGGATCCCCGGCGCCGCCGTGGGCCAGGAGGGGACGATCCGCCTTTCGGCCACCCTCGAGAACACCGCCTTCTTCGGGTTCGGCGACCTTCCCGACGGAACCCGTCTGAACGTCCGCGGAGACAGGACCTTCGCCGATGCGCCCGCTTCGGATGATCCGGGCAACGGGTACACCAACGGGAACGGGGACACCAACGGCCGCACGAACGGCGCGGCGCCCGGGTACGCCGGAGGGGACGCCTTCAGCCTCCAGATGGTGGACGGGCGGCCGAGCTTCGCCCCCGTGAACTACGACGACGTACCGCCGGCCATGGAGTTCGGCCGGAACGGAATCCCCGACCAGCCCGAGCACGTCCTCGTCCGGAACGCCACCATCTGGACCCAGGGCGCGCAGGGACGGCTCGAGAATGCGGACCTGCTCGTCACCCGCGGGCGGATCGTCGAGGTGGGCCAGGGGCTCCAGGCCCCGTCCGGTGCCGAGGTGATCGACGCCACCGGGAAGCACGTGACCCCGGGGCTCATCGACGCCCACCTCCACTCCGGCCTCTCCGGCGGGGTGAACGAGACCGGGAGCGCCATCGTTCCGGAGGTACGGATCGGCGACGTTCTCACCGCGAACAACATCTGGATGTACCGTCAGCTCGCCGGCGGGCTCACCACGGCCCACGTGATGCACGGTTCCGCGAACCCCATCGGCGGGCAGAACCAGACGGTGAAGATGCGCTGGGGAGCCCTTCCCGAGGAACTCAAGTTCGAAGGGGCGCCCCGCACCGTGAAGTTCGCGCTGGGCGAGAACGTGGTCCGGAGCCAGAACCGCTATCCCAACACCCGGATGGGTGTGGAGCAGATCATCGCCGACCACTTCCAGGCGGCGAAGGAGTACGAGGCGGAATGGGCGGAATGGGAGCGGAACCCCCGGGGGATTCCGCCGCGCCGGGACCTTCGTCTCGAGGCACTCCGTGACATCCTGAACGGGGACATCTCGGTCCAGTCCCACTCCTACCGGCAGGACGAGATCCTGATGCTGATGCGTCTCGCCGAGGAGGTGGGCTTCAAGGTGGACGCCTTCCACCATGGGGTGGAGGCCTACCGGGTCGCCCCCGAGCTCGCCGCCCACGGGGCTGCGGCGGTGGTCTGGAGCGACTGGTCCTCGTTCAAGGTCGAGTCCTACAACGCCACCACCTACAACGTGCGGCTGCTCCTCGATGCCGGGGTCGTGACCTCCCTCCACTCCGACGACTCGCAGATCGCGAGCCGGATGAACTGGGAGGCCGCGAAGATGCTCCGGACCGGGGTGAGCGAGGAGGAGGCCCTGAACCTGGTGACGCTGGGCACGGCGACGGTTCTCGGGATCTCGGACCGGGTCGGCTCCCTCGAGCCCGGAAAGGATGCGGACTTCGTGATCTGGAGCGAGAACCCGCTTTCGACCCTCACCATTGCCGAGCAGACCTGGATCGACGGGCGGCGCTACTTCTCGTGGGAGGAGGACCTCCGCCTCCGTGACGAAGTCGAGGAGGAGCGCAACGCGCTCCTCGCCAAGATCCGCCAAGGCCGCTGACCCCGATGGAGACGACGCTGATGAACCCGAAGAACCAGAACGCACGGTCCCGGCGCACCCTCGCCGGGGCCGGGCGCACCCTCGCCCTGGGGACCCTGCTGGCGCTCCCGCTGGCCCTCGCAGGGGCGGCGGACGCCGCCGCACAGGTCCCGGCGCCCATGCAGGATCGTCCCATCGCCCTGGTGGGCGGAACGATCCACCCCATCTCGGGCCCGGCGATCCAGAACGGAACGATCGTGTTCGAGAACGGGGTGATCACCGCCGTGGGCGCGAACGTGCAGATCCCCGAGGGCGCCGAGCGGGTGGACGTCACGGGCAAGCACATCTACCCCGGACTGATCGACGCGTGGAGCCAGATGGGGCTCACGGAGATCGGCGGGATCGACGTCGCGACCGACCTGAACGAGATGGGGGACCTGAACCCCAACGTGCGGGCCGCGGTGGCGGTCCACCCCGAGTCCCGTCACATCGGGACCACGCGGTCGAACGGGGTCCTCGTGTCGCTCTCCTCGCCCTCGGGCGGGCTCATTTCCGGCATGTCGTCGGCGATGATGCTCGACGGGTGGACGTGGGAGACGATGACGATCCGGGAAAAGGCCGGACTCGTCGTGAACTGGCCCGGGACCCAGAACCAGAACCAGTACAATACCGCCCTGGAGGTCCTGGACGACGCCGTGGCCTCGGCGCGAGCCTACCTCGCCGGGCGGGACGCCGCCGAGGCGGCGGGCACACGCTTCGCCTCCGACGCCCGGTGGGAGGCCATGCGCCCGGTCATCGACGGCGAGGTCCCCCTCAAGGTGATCGCGAACGACATTCGCCAGATGCAGGACGCGGTGACCTGGGCGGAGGCGCAGGGGTTCCGCATCGTGCTCGTGGGTGGACGGGACGCCGGCTACATTGCCGAGTACCTGGCGGAGAAGCAGGTGCCCATCCTGCTCAGCACCGTGCTGGCGCGTCCCGGGCGCTCCTGGGAGCCGGTGGACCACTTCCACACCCTCCCGGCCCGGCTGCACGCCGCCGGGGTCCGCTTCGGGATCACCGGGGGGTCAAGTGCCGCCTACGCGAATCGTCTCCCCTACGAGGCCGGGGTGGCCATCGGGAACGGGCTTCCCGAGCTCGAGGCGCTCCGGGCCGTGACGCTCTACCCGGCGCAGTTCCTCGGGATCGACGACCGGGTGGGCTCTCTCGAGGTGGGGAAGGACGCCACCCTCCTCATCACGACGGGGAACCCCCTCGAGTACGCCAGCACCGTCGACCAGGCGTTCATCCAGGGCCGGGACATCGACCTGATGGACGCACACCGCCAGTTCTACGAGAAGTACTCGGAGAAGATCCGGCAGATGCTCGGGCGCCCGGTCCTCTGACCGGGTGACCGACCCGCCGCCCCCGGTCGGCCCGTCAGTCCCCCCCGGGGGGCGCGGGCGCGGGGGCGGCGGCGGTCCGGGCCCGGGGGCGGGGGCGCCGCCCCACCTCCAGCTCCACCAGGGCGTTCGCCCTGAGCTGCCCACAGGCCGCGTCGATGTCCCGCCCCCGGGGCTCCCGCACCTGGCACGAAACCCCCGCATCCTCCAGCGTGGTTCGAAAGAACTCGAGGCGTTCCGGGGTGGAAGGGATCCAGTCCTGGTCGGGAATCGGGTTGAAGGGGATCAGGTTCACGAAGGCGTGGAACTCCCGGGCCAGGGTGGCCAGGGGGAGTGCCAGTCGCTCGTGGTCGTTCACCCCGTGGATCATGGTGTACTCGAAGGTGATCCGGCGGCCGCCCGCGTCGCGGAAGGTGCGGAGCGCGTCCATCAGCTCGGGAAGGGGGTGCCGCTGTTCGAGGGGAATGAGCTCGGCGCGGAGCCCGGACTCGGGGGAATGCAGCGAGAGGGCGAGGCCGAACTGCTCGGGTCGCTCCGCGAGCTCGAGGATCCCCGGAACCACGCCGACCGTGGACACGGTGATCCGCCGTGCCCCGAGGCCGAAACCCTGGTTCAGGATCGACAGGGCAGGGTGGAGGGCCTTCCGGTTCGCCAGCGGCTCGCCCATGCCCATGAAGACCACGTTCGAAACGGGTCCGTATCCGTGTTCTGCGGCCCAGCTGCGGCTTTCCCGGTACTGGGCGGCGATCTCCCCGGCGGTGAGCTGGCGGCCAAAGCCCCCCCATCCGGTGGCGCAGAAGGTGCACCCCATGGCGCATCCCGCCTGCGAGGAGATGCAGAGGGTGAGGCGGTCCGAGGTGGGGATCAGCACCGACTCCACGAGTTCTCCGTCGGAGAGGCGCCAGAGGTGCTTCGCCGTGCCGTCGCGGGAACGGGACACCGACGCCGGCGTCGGGGCCTCGATCCGGAACGCCTCCTCGAGGGCCGCCCGTTCGGGTGCGGGGAGATCGGTCATCTCCTCGAAGGCGCGGACCCCGGTCTCGTAGAGCCAGCGCCGCACCTGCCGGGCGCGGTATCGGGGGGTGCCCCGCGCCTCGAAGTGCCCTTCCAGGGTGGCATCCAGGGCGTCCGGGTCCAGCGAGAGAAGGTCGGTGCGGGGGTCTCGGTCTGCCATCGTCGGCGGTGGCCGGGAAGGGAGGGAGGGGGAGCGGGCGCGGGGGCGGCTTCCTTGAGAGGCCCCCCGGTGCCGGTTACCTTTGCCGGATCCAAGGTAGCCGGATCCCCTTCGTCCCGGTATGCGAGCGAACGGACGCCCGCACGGCCGGATCCTCCCGGAACCGACCCGAAGCCCCGTCCCGACGCCTGCCGATGCGACATCTCGTGGCCTGGGGGCCCGCCGTGCTGTGGGCCGCCGTCCTCTTTGCGCTCAGTGAACTCCGGGAGATCCCTGAACCGCTCCGACCCCTTGCCGCCCTCGACGACAAGCTCATCCACGTGCTCCTGTACTCGACGCTGGGTGCGGCGCTGGCGTGGGGGCGATGGCGGGGGCCGATCCGGCCGCCCCACGCCCTGCTTCTTGCCGTGGGGTACCTCTACGGGGCCCTCGACGAGTGGCACCAGGGCTTCGTTCCGGGGCGAACTCCCTCGGTGGGCGACTGGGTGGCCGACGTGATCGGGGTGACCCTGGGGTACGCCGTGGTGCTGGGGCTCCTCTCCCTGGCGGCGCCACCGGTCCGGGCGCGACCCTCCGGACCGGCTTCCGGATCCTCCTCCGATTCCTCCTCCGACACCTTCACGAGAGGCGGCTGACGCCGTCTTCTTCCCCGACATGACCCGAAGCGAATCCACTCCGTCCGCCACGGCGACCCGTCCCCCCGCCCAGGACGGCCTCGACCCCTCCGCGACCCGGCTCCGCACCCGCATGGTGGGAAGCCTGCGCGGGGACCACGAGGGGAGCGCCGAGTCCCTCGTCGGATGGGTGCACCGGCGCCGCGACCTGGGGGGCGTGCTCTTCGTCGACCTGAGGGACCGGAGCGGGCTCGTCCAGGTTTCCTTCGGCCCCGACTGGACGGAGCCTGCCGTGCTCGAGCGGGCCCGCCGCCTGGGCGCCGAGGACGTGATCCGGGTGGAAGGAACGGTGGTGCGTCGTCCCGATCCCAATCCGGAGATGGCCACAGGCGAGATCGAGCTCCGGGCCACCGGGGTGGAGGTGCTGAACCCGGCCCGGACGCCGGAGATCCCGGTGTACCGGGCACCCGAGGAGGAGCTTGCCTCCGAGGACCTCCGCCTCCGGCACCGGAACCTGGACCTGAGGCGCCCCGAGCTCCAGCGGAACCTGGCACTCCGGCACGAGCTCGTCCTGGCGACCCGGAACTACCTGTCGGAACTGGGCTTTCTCGAGGTCGAGACCCCGATCCTGACCAAGCCGACCCCGGAGGGGGCCCGGGACTACCTGGTGCCCAGCCGGGTGCATCCCGGGGAGTTCTTCGCCCTGCCGCAGAGCCCGCAGATCTACAAGCAGATCCTGATGACCGCGGGCTTCGACCGGTATTTCCAGATCGCCCGGTGCTTTCGCGACGAGGACCTCCGGGCGGACCGCCAGCCCGAGTTCACACAGATCGACCTCGAGGCCTCCTTCATCGAGGTCGAGGACATCGTGGCGTGGATCGAGGGGCTCGCCGCCGAGCTCGCCCGGGTCGCGGAGATCGACGCCGAGCCCCCCTTCGTGCGGATGACCTGGGCCGAGGCCATGGACCGCTACGGATCGGACCGGCCGGACCTGCGCTGGGAGCTCGTCATCGAGGACTGGACCGGGGCCCTTTCCGGGGCCGATTCCGATCTCCTCCGGGGGATCGTCGCCGGGGGCGGACGGATCCGCGGCTTCCGGGTCGAAGGGGGCGCACGGCTCTCGCGCCGGGAGGTCGAGGGGATCGAAGCGGCGGCAAGGGCGGCGGGCGCCCCCGGGCTCCTCTGGGCCAAGCGGACCGCCGAGGGGGGGAGCGGGCCCCTTTCCCGGTGGCTCGCCGAGGCACACTGGGACGCGGTGGGCGCCGGGGAGGGCGACCTCCTCCTGGTGGCGGCGGGCCCCGACCGGATGACGGGCCCGGCACTTTCGGCGGTGCGGGGGGCGCTGATCCAGGCCCTCGAACTCCCCCCGGTCCGGGCGCACGCCTGGGCCTGGGTGCTGGACTTTCCGCTCTTCGAGGAAGAAGATGGGAGGATGTGGGCGAACCACCATCCCTTCGTCCTCCCCCATCCCGACGACGTGGAGCGGCTCCGGTCGGATCCCCTCTCGGTCCGGGGGCTCGCCTACGACCTCGTGTACAACGGTTCGGAACTCGGTTCGGGGAGCCTTCGTATTCACGATCCCGTGATGCAGCGGCAGGTCCTCCGCATCCTGGGACTGGACGACGGCGCCATCGACCGGAAGTTCGGGTTCCTCCTCGAGGCCCTGGGCTCCGGCGCCCCGCCCCACGGGGGGATCGCGCTCGGCATGGACCGGATCGTGAAGGATTTCATCGGGGCAAGGAGCCTCCGCGACGTCATCGCGTTCCCGAAGACGACCGCGGCACGGGCCCTCTTCGAGGGGGCTCCCACCCCCGTGGCTGACGACGAGCTCACCGAGCTCCATCTCCGCATTCGGCGGAAGGACGACGGGCCAGGAGGCGCATGACGAACGCGGCACGCACGATCGTGGAACACCGGCTCGACGCCGAGGGGGCGGATCCCCTCCTCCTGGCGGGGGTCGGGGACCGGAACCTCCAGGAGCTGGCCCGCACCTTCTCGATCCGGGTCGTTCTCCGGGGCGACCACCTCATCCTCTCGGGCGAACTGGAGCGTCTGGAGCGCGCGGTTCCGGTGACCCAGCACCTGATCGAGCTCGCTCGCCTCCGCGCCCCCTTCGACGCCGGCGACGTCTCCCGCCTCGCCGAGGAGTTCGAGCGCCGCGGGGGGGAGGCCCCACCCTCGACCCACGACGAGCTCCGCATCGCGCTCCCCGGATCCCGGAAGGTGATCGCCCCGAAGAGCGCGGGGCAGGCCGGGTACATGGAGGCGATCCGGGACAACGACGTGGTGATCGGAATCGGCCCTGCCGGGACCGGAAAGACCTACCTGGCGGTGGCGGCGGCGGTGAACGCCCTCTACCGGAAGCGGGTCAAGCGGATCATCCTGGCGCGCCCGGCGGTGGAGGCGGGGGAGAACCTGGGGTTCCTTCCCGGGGACCTGCAGGAGAAGGTGGACCCGTACCTCCGGCCCCTCTACGACTCCCTGGAAGACATGATGCCGGCGGAACGGGTGAGCCGCGCCCTCGAGGACCGGACCATCGAGATCGCTCCCCTCGCCTACATGCGGGGCCGGACCCTCTCCGACGCCTTCGTGATCCTCGACGAGGCCCAGAACGCCACCACCGCCCAGATGAAGATGTTCCTGACCCGCCTCGGGTTGAACTCCAGGGTGGTGATCACGGGTGACAAGACGCAGATTGACCTTCCGAAGCCGACCGACTCGGGGCTCCTTCAGGTGGAGCGCATCCTCCAGGGGATCGAGGGGATCTCCTTCGTCTACCTGGACGGAAGCGACGTGATCCGGCATCGGCTCGTGAAGGACATCATCCGGGCCTACGCCGAGGCGGAGGAGCCGGGTGGGGAAGGTGGCGCCGGCACCGCGCCGGAGGCGTACCCGAACCAGGAGTCCGCGTGACCGGGAAGGGACGAGGCGACCAGAACGGGAGGGGTGGCCTGCTGCACACCCTCTCCACCCCGCCGGAGCGACGCTGGCCCGACGCCGCGGTGCACCACGGGGCCAGGGTCTTTCTCCTTCTCCTCGTGGCGGTTTCCGTCACGGTGTTCTTCCCCCCTTCGGCCGGGATCCAGGTCGCCAGGGTCGACGTGGGGACGGTGGCCCAGGAGGACGTCATTGCCTCCATCCCCTTCGACGTCCCCAAGAACCGCGACGAGCTCGAACGGGAGCGGCAGGGGGCGGCGGCGGCGGTACCTCCCACCTTCGTGGTGGATCCCGACGCCGCGGCACGCATGGATGCGGCCATCACCGGCTTCTTCCGGAACGCCGCCGAGGCGGCAGGGTCGGATACCCCCGACCCGGCGGTCTCCCGCCTCCTCGAGGCCCGGGGAATGCAGCCGAACCCCGCCCTCGTCGAGCTCCTGACGGACGAGGGCGCGCGGGCCGCGGTGGAGCGACTGCTCCGGGAAACGGTGGCGGACCTCCTCCCCCGGGGCGTCCTGGACGACGTGGAGCGCCTCGAGCCTTCCCTGGGGCGCGTTCTCGTCGTGGACGAGGACGGCTCCGAGCGCTACGTCCTTCGCGACTCCATCCGCACCTCCCGGGAATTCTTCGAGGCGGCGGCGGACCGGGTCCCCCCCGTGGCCGCACCCGGGGTGGACGAACTCGTCCGCCTCACCCTCATCCACTTCTTCGTCCCGTCGCTGCGTTTCGACGCCATGTCGACGGAGCGGGACCGGGATGCGGCGCGCCGGGCCGTTCCCACGAGCCGGGTCTCGGTGCTCCAGGGCGAGGCCATCGTCCGGGCGAACCAGGTCGTGGGCGAGGGCGAGGTGGAGCGACTCCGGGCGTACGAGGAGGCACTCCGGGCCCGGGGGGGACTCGAGGACGTCGGCCCCCGGCTCCTCCCCTTCGTGGGAAGCTTCGGCGTGGGCGTGCTCCTCCTTGGAGTCTTCGGGGCATACCTCTTCTTCTTCCGACCCGAGATCTACGGCAACTTCCGGTGGCTCCTCCTCCAGGCCGTCCTGGTCCTGGCCTTCACCGGGGCCGGGGGGATCATCGCCCGCCAGGGGCTCCCCTTCGAGCTCCTCCCCATCGCCTTCGTGGCCCTCACCGCCGCCGTCCTCTGGGAGGGGCGCCTTGCCACGACGCTTTCGGTGGTCCTCGCCGCCCTCGCCGGCGCCCAGCTCCCCTTCCAGAGCGTCCATGCCTGGCTCCCGGTCATGGTGGCGGGGGCCGCGGCGGCGCTCTCGGTGCGGGCGGTCCGGCGCCGCTCCCAGACCTGGATCTTCATTGCCATCATTGCCGGGGCATACCTGGGGATCATCCTTTCGCTGGGACTTGTCACCGGGCGCGAGCCCGCCCGGATCCTCGAGTCCTTCGGGTGGGCCACCGGAAACGCGGTGGTGAGCGCGATCCTCGCCATGGGCTTTCTCCCGGTCTTCGAGTGGTTCACCCGGATCACCACGGACCAGACCCTGCTCGAGTGGGCGGACCCGAACCGCCCCCTCCTCAAGCGGCTCTCCATGGAGGCGCCGGGCACCTACGCCCACACGATCAACGTGGTGAACCTCTCCGAGGCGGCGGCGAACGCCATCGGGGCGAACGGGCTCCTCTGCCGCGTCGGGGTCTACTACCACGACGTGGGGAAGATGCTGAAGCCCCAGTACTTCATCGAGAACCAGCCCGGGGGGCGGAACCCCCACGACAAGCTCAAGCCGGCCACCTCGGCCACCATCGTGCGGGAGCACGTGACGGAAGGGATCCGGCTGGCCCGCGAGGCCAACCTCCCCGATGTCCTCGTGGACTTCATTCCGGAGCACCACGGCACCCAGGAAATCTCCTTCTTCCTGGAGCGGGCCCTCCAGGACCGCGAGGAGGGCGAGGAGGTGGACGTGGACGCCTTCCGCTACCCCGGGCCCCGACCGCAGAGCCGGGAGACCGCCATCGTGATGCTCGCCGACTCGGTGGAGTCGGCCACCCGCACCCTCCAGGACCCGACCCCGGCGCGGATCCGGGAACTCGTGGACACGATCGTCGAGGGGAAGATCCGGGCCGGCCAGCTCGACGAGGCGCCCCTCACCCTCCGGGACATCGGCACCATCAAGGAGGCCTTCCTGAAGGTCCTGGGGAGCCAGTACCACCAGAGAATCGACTACCCCCAGACCCGGCACATCACGGGCACCCGGGGTGGTCGCCGGGCTGACGATGCCGAACCCGGCGAACCTTCCGAACCCACCCCCCGGGACGCCGCCGTCACCGCCGGCGCGGCGGCCCCCCCGGCGGGTGGGGCAAGGCCCGGAGGGCGAGATCGGAAGCGTGACCCCGGGGGCGACCGGGAGCCCGAGCCCTCCCTCTTCCCCCCGGATGCCATGGACGCCCCGGACCCCGAGTCCGGGCCATGACCGACCCGGAGGCCCGAGGAGCAGGGGGCGTCACCATCGAGCTCCACGCTCCGGGGGGAGAATCCCTCCCCGAAGCCCTCCTTCGCGAAGCCCTCGAGCGGACCCTCGCCCGGGGGGGGGTGAACGAGGGTGAGCTCTCGGTGACCTTCCTCGCCGACGCCCCCATCCACGCCCTCAACCTCCGCTGGCTCGACCACGACTGGGTCCCTGACGTCCTCTCCTTCCCGATGGATCTCCCCCTCCTCGGCGACGTGTACGTAGGGTACGCCCAGGCGCTTCGCCAGGCGGAGGAGCACGGTGTCGCCCCGGAGGAGGAACTCGTCCGCCTGGCCGTGCACGGCACCCTCCACCTCCTGGGCCACGACCACCCGGACGACCCCGACGGCCGCGCCCGGTCCGAACACGTCCGCCTCCAGGAGGAGATCGTCCGGGAGGTCTTCGGGTGAAGCGCACCCTCCGAGGGCTCCGGATCGTCTGGGCCCTTCTCCCCTTCCTCTGGGCGTTCCTCCGCGACCGCCGCCGCTTCATCCTCCTCGGGGCACCCGCGAGCCGCTCCGCGGGGGAGCACGAGCGCCGCGCGGAAGCCCTCACCCGCCGCATCGCATCGCTGGGTCCCACCTTCATCAAGCTGGCCCAGATCTTCAGCTCCCGGGCCGACCTCTTCCCCGAGCCGTACCTCTCCAGGATCGGCACCCTCCAGGACCAGGTCCCTCCGGTTTCCGCCGCCGCCGCCCGCGCCGTGATCGAGGCGGAACTCGGCTCCCCCGTCGAGGCCCTCTTCGAGTCGTTCGAGGACGAACCCGTGGCGGCCGCCTCCCTCGGCCAGGTGCACCGTGCCCGCTACCGGGGAGAGGAGGTGGTACTCAAGGTCCTCCGCCCCGGTGTGGAGGCCACCGTGGCCCTCGACCTGGACCTCTCCTTCCGCATCCTCTTCTGGCTGAACGTCCTCTTCCCGAACCACCACGTCCAGGGGATCACGAACGTGGTCCGGGAGTTCTCCGTGCGCGTCCGCGAGGAGATGGACTTCCGCGCCGAAGCCCGGAACATGGAGCGTTTCCGCCGGGGGCTCGGGAGTCGCCAGGGGGTGCGCCTCCCCCGGGTGCACGACCCCGTTTCCGGGCGCCGCGTCCTCACCATGGAGTACATGGCCGGCACCAAGGTGGACCGCCTCCACGACCGCTTCGCCTCGGGGGAGCTCCACTTCGCCGAGGTCATGGAGCGCCTCACCGGGCTCTACCTCCGGATGATGCTCATGGACGGTTTCCTCCACGCCGACCCCCACCCCGGGAACCTCCTCGTGGACGGGGCGGGCAACATCGTCGTGCTCGACTGGGGGATGGCCCTCGAGGTCCCCCGCCCGGTGCGCGAGTCGATTCTCTCGGTGGCCCTCGCGGTGGAGCGCGACGACCTCGACGCAATGATCAACGGCATGTACCGCCTGGGCATGATCTCTCCCGAGGTGCCCCGGGGCGAGATCCGCGAGGCCGCCCTCGAGGTCATGCGCATCATGGAGAAGGCCCGCACCTCCTCCCGCGAGCGGGTCCAGGAGATCATGGACGAGGTCTGGGACACCTTCTACACCTGGCCCCTCCTCCTTCCGCAGGAGCTCGTCTACTTCCTCCGCGCCGCCGTTCTCCTCGAGGGGATCGGCTTCCGGTACGACCCGAACTTCAACGGCCTCCACCTGATCCGTCGCGTCCTCGCCCGACACCGCGCCGAACTCCTCCGGGAGACCGCGCGCGAGCCCATGAACCTGGCGAAGGACCTGATGGTGGAGGCGGTCCAGTCCCTCCGCTCGGTCCGGGACCTCCTGGCCCGTCTCGAGCGCGAGGAGTTCCGCGTCCGGGTGCATCCCCGGGACGCCCAGACCCAGGAACGCTTCCTCCACCTCCAGGCCCGGCGCCTCCTCCTCTCGGTGTTCGCCACCGCGACCGCCCTCATCTCGGCGATCCTCTTCATCGCGATCCGGAACGTCTGGCTCCTCGCCGGGGGGCTCCTCCTGGCCCTCTTCCTCTTCCTCCTCACCCTCCTCATCCCGACGCATCTCCTGGAGAACCCGCTCCGCCATGCCCGGGGTATTCGTCCAGCGGGACGTTCGTTCGACCGGTAGACCTCGAGGGCTCCGCGGGAGCCGGGGGATGCGGGATCCTCCGCCCCGGCGCCCACGCGGGCTCCGGTCGCCCGGCACCGCTTCCTCCCGCCGCGCCGACCCCGGTCCCGGCGCCCGGGGGGCGGGACCACGCGTCCGCTCCCGTGGCCGGGGCCCCACGTCCGACCGGGTCCCGTGAATCCGCCGCGTCCCGGATCCGTAGGGGGGGGCGGAAACCCACCGCGGCCCCGGCCGCCCCCCTTTCACCCCCGTACTTCTCCCATGGCCACCTCCCCTTCGACGCCCCTCCTCGCCCTCTTCGCCGGCGTCGCCCTCCTCCTCCCTGCCGCCGGGGCCAGGGCCCAGTCCGCACCCTTTCCCGGAGCCGGGGATCCCCGCTTCGATGCCGGGGGCGCCCTCGTCGTGGGGCAACCCCTGGGGGAATTCCGGGACTACGTCTCCGCCGGCTTCGGGGTGGACGGGAACTTCCGCATCCGCCTCGATCCGGCGGGGTGGATGGCGCTCCGGATCGACGGCGGGTTCCTCATCTACGGCCGGGAGACGAACCGGACCTGCCTGAGCACGACGGTGGGGTGCCGGATCCAGGTGGACGTGATCACCTCCAACGCGATCCTCCACGGGGGGATCGGACCGGAGGTATCCATCCCCCTCGGGCCCGTGTCCCTCTACGGGGGGGTGGGGGCCGGCTTCAGCTGGTTCGTGACCGACTCCGAGGTACGGGGGACCGCGTCCCAGTCCGAGCCCTTCGCCACGACCCGGAACTTCTCCGATGGGGGCTTCGCGTGGAGTGCGGCCGGAGGGATCCGCATCCCGGTCTCTTCCGGCGAGACCCCGGTGGCCATCGACCTGGGGATCCGGCGCCTCGAAAGCGGACGGCGGGAGTACCTGACCGAGGGCGACATCACGGAACGGCCCGACGGGTCCCTCGTCCTCGACGTCCGGCGTTCGGAGGCGGACCTGCTTCTCTGGAGGGTTGGGGTGTCCGTGGGGTTCTCTGGACGGGGCGGGCGCTGACCCGGACCGGGGGCGCGAAGTGGAACGGCGCTGACGCGAGCGGGGTGGAAGGTGTACCTTGGGACGGCACGTGCCGCTCCTTCACCCCGATCCGAGACCCATGGCGCAGAACCATTCCTTCGACATCTCCACCGGCGTGGACCTCCAGGAGGTCGACAACGCCGTGAACCAGGCCCGGAAGGAGATCCAGCAGCGCTACGACTTCAAGGGCACGAACTGCACGCTGGATCTCGACCGCGGGGCGGGGAGCGTCGCCCTCGACGCCGACGACGAGTACCGGCTGAAGGCGGTCTACGAGGTCCTGGTGGCGAAACTCGCCAAGCGGGGCGTTCCCCTCCGGAACCTGGATCCTGGCGAGGCCGAGATCGGAACGCTCGGGCGGGCGCGCCAGGCGGTGGTGCTCCGCCAGGGAATCGACTCCGAGACGGCCAAGCGGATCGCGAAGGAGGTGAAGGGGCTCGGGCTCAAGAAGGTCCAGGTCCAGATCCAGGGCGAGGAGCTCCGGGTCACGAGCCCGGACCGCGACGCCCTCCAGGCGGTCATCGCCTTCCTCCGGAAGGGGGACTACGGGGTGGAACTCCAGTTCGGGAACTACCGATGAACCGGCGACGCCCGGCCCTCGCCCTCGTGTTCCTGCTCCTCGGGGTCGCCGCGTGCGCCGGGAGGGGGGCGGAGAACCGGGCCCCGGACCCGGAGGCACGCCTCCTCGAGGGGCGGGCCTTCGCACCCGAGGGTCGCCGCGACATCTTCGTATCCCGGGGCTTCCGGGTCGGAGGCCGAACGGGCCCGGAGCTCCGCACCCAGCTCGGGGTGCCCCTCGAGACCGAATCGAGGCCGATCCAGAACACGCACGATCCGTCGGTGACGGACTCGATCCTCACCTGGCGGTACGACGGGCTCGACGTGGAGATCTACCGGACCGCCGACGGCCGCCGGCTCCTGGCCCGGGCGTCCGTCACCTCGAACCGGTTCCTGACCTTCCCGGAGGTCGGGATCGGGGCCCGGGAGGCCGAGGTTCGACGGATCCTGGGAGCCCCTGACACCGAGTCGGAGGGTGAGCTCGAATACCGGTGCGCCCTCTGCAGCGGTCCCCCCGAGCCGGCACTCCTGCACATGCAGGGCGGAGCGGTGACGCGGGTCGAGTTCCTCTTCGCCGTGGACTGACGCCCCGGTGTTCGGCGTCCGTGGTCAGCCCCGCCGGGTCCAGACCACGACGGCTCCGCACTGCTGTCCGAAGCCGGCGAACTCCCCGGGAGGGGCCGTTCCGGGATAGGCTTCCAGTGCGCCGACGGAAGAAACCGGGATCACCGCATCGATCTGGCGGGTGTCACCGATCCGGCGACCGTCCAGAAAGAGGTTCGGGGGGCAGCCCCGGCGTCCCACGGCCGCCGTCGCCCCGCCGGAGCTCCCGATCTGGAAGCCGGGGAGGGAGGCCACGAGCTCGGTCATGTTGGGGATGTTCGTCCGGCGAATGTCCTCGGCGACGAGAAAGCTTCCCGATTCGCGCTCCCGGCGCTCGTAGAACCCCACCTCGGCCAGGATGTCACGGGTGGCCGTGAGGCGGACGGAGGAGCTTTCGTCGCCGTCGGTGTCGGCCAGGTGCAGGTGGAGGCGAACGGGCGGGAGGCCGCGAACCTCGGTGGGCTCCTCGAGGGGCTTGAACCCCTCGTGCCGGGCCCGGACGGTGTACTGGCCCGGGGCGACACGGCCGAGGGCCACGACGCCCAGCGAGTCCGTCCGCGCCGCCGCCACTTCCTGGCCGTCCCTGTCGGTAAGGGTCACGAGAACGCCGCGGAGCGGCTCGTCCTCTTCCCCTCCCAGCACCGTTCCACGGAGGTCGACGGAGGCTTCGGCACCCGAGGCTCCGGCCGATCCCTGGGTCGAGGCGCCCCCGCGGGTGAAGGGGTCGGATCCGCTCATCGGCCCCGAGGCCGCGCACCCCGCGGAGCCGAGGACGAGGACGAAGGACAGGAGCCCCGGGAACCCGGGGCGGGTGATCGGTGTCCGCCCTCGCGCGGCGTGGGTGGCGCGGCCGGCTTCGGGGAGTCGCGGGTCTTCGAACTGGAAAGGAAGGGGCGGGGACATGGTCAGCAGGGGCCAGGAGAATGGAACCGGACTTCCGGAGGAAGGCCGCGGCCGCCGGGCGTCACGGACAGTTCCGGTGGCGCTCACCCTGCTCCCCACCCTCATCGTGGTCGGCGGGGCCGTCGGGTACATCATATGGGACCCCGCCATCCGGGGCGAGTTCCTTCACGCCTGGGACCTCCTCTGGCAGGGTGAGCCCGAGGCGTTACGGGCATGGCTCCTCGACTTCGGTGCCTGGGCGCCGGTGGTCTCCGCCCTCCTGCAGGTGGCCACCTCCGTCTTTCCCCCGGGCCCCTCCTTCCTGCTGGCCATTGCGAACGCCATGGTGTTCGGGCCGATCTTCGGAGGGATCCTCACCTTCGCGACCGCACTCCTCGCCGCCGCCGTGTGTTTCGGGATCGCCCGCGTGGTGGGCCGACCCGGCGTGGAGCGGATCGTGTCCGAGGAGCGGCTCGCCCGGGTCGACGGGTTCATGCAGCGCCGCGGGATGCTCGCCGTCTTCCTCGGGCGCCTCATTCCCTTCGTGAACCCCGACCTCGTGAGCTACGCCGCCGGGGTTACCGGAATCCGCTGGGTCCCTTTCCTCGCCGCAATGGGGGCGGGGACGGTTCCGAGCACGGTCTTCTACACCCTGGTGGGTGCCTTCGCGGTGGAGATGAGCGGGTGGGTGGTGGGCGTCGTGGTCGCGGCATCGGTGGTTCCCCTGCTTCTCCTCCTCGCGTTCCGCAGGCGCCTCTACCGCTGGCAGGCGGCCCGTCGCGGGGGTTCCGGGGGCCCCGGTCCCGGGGTGGGGTAGGGAGACCGCGGATCCTTCGCCGGTCCCGGGGGTGAACACCGGCGACGGGGTCACGATGACCCACCCGGGGCCCTCGCGGCCCGACCGGACTCGCCACCAGGAAACCCCGATGCACCTCCTCGGCCTTCACCACCTGACCGCGGTCACCGCCCGGATCCGCGACAACCACGCCTTCTACACCCGGATCCTGGGAATGCGGCTCGTGAAGCGGAGCGTGAACCAGGACGACGTGAGCGCCTACCACCTCTTCTACGCCGATCGGGTCGGAACCCCGGGCACGGACCTGACCTTCTTCGACTGGGCCATGCCCCGGGAACGGAGGGGGGTGGGTTCCATCGTCCGGACCGGGCTCCGGGTCCGGACCGCCGAGGTCCTCGACCGCTGGGTGGAGCGCCTTTCCGGTGCGGGGGTCGCGGTCGCCGACGGCCCGGTGGAGGAGGGGGGGCGACTCCTCCTCCCCTTCGAGGACGCGGAGGGGCAGCGCCTGGCCCTCGTGGTGGACGGCGGCGCCGGGGATCCGCCGGAGCCGTGGGACGGAAGCCCGGTTCCGGCGGAGGACCAGCTCCGGGGCCTTGGCCCGGTGACGCTGAGCGTCCGCGACGTGGAGCCCACCGGACGGATCCTGGAGACGGTCCTGGGAATGCGCCTGGACGGGACCCATACCGCGCCGGACTCCGCCGGAACCGGCCGGGGGGTGGAGGTGCACCGGTGGGTCATGGGCGCCCCGGACGCAGGGGCGGGCCCCCACGCCGAGCTCCACCTGGCCGAAGAGCCTCACCTCCCCCCGGCGGGGCTCGGGGCCGGGGGCGTGCACCACGTGGCCTTCCGGGTGCCCGACGTCGAGTACGAGGCCTGGGCCGAACGCCTCAACGACTTCCGGATCCCCAACAGCGGAAAGGTGGACCGGTACTACTTCCGGAGCCTCTACTTCAGGGAGCCCGGGGGGATCCTCTTCGAGCTCGCCTCCGACGGCCCGGGGTTCGCGGTGGACGAGAACGAGGAGACCCTCGGCGAGCAGGTGGCCCTTCCACCCTTCCTCGAGGCACGCCGCGACGAGATCGTCTCGAACCTGAGGCCCCTGGACTGACCCGCCCCCTTCCCCTGGATACTGGAACGCCTCGATGAACCTGGAACTCGACGGAAAGGTCGCCCTCATCACGGGGGGGAGCCGCGGCATCGGACGCGGGATCGCCCTCGCCCTGGCCGACGAGGGGGCGCGGATCGTGACCTGCGCCCGGGGCGGCGAGGCCCTGGAGCAGGTGGCGACGGAGATCCGCGAACGGGGTGGTGAGGTCGAAACGCTGGCGATCGACCTTGCCGATCCCGACGCAGGTGGGCGCCTGGTGGAGGCCGCCCTTCGGCGCTTCGGCGGCGTCGACGTGGTCGTGAACAACGTCGGGGGGAACCGCAGGAAGCCCTTCGAGGAGACCACCGACCAGGACTGGCGGGAGCTCTTCGACCTGAACGTGCAGTCGGCCTTCCGCGTGACGCGGGCAGCGATCCCGGAACTCCGGGCACGAGGGGGCGGGTCCATCGTGTTCATCGCCTCCATCTTCGGCCGGGAGGCCGGGGGGCCCGGGCTCTCGATCTACAACACGACGAAGTCGGCGATGATCAGCGCCGCACGGATCATGGCGCTCGAGCTCGCGCCGGAGGGGATCCGGGTGAACAGCGTGGCGCCGGGGTCGATCCGCTTTCCGGGCGGGAGCTGGGACCGGCGGGTCGAGGCGGATCCCGAGGGAATGGCGGCCTGGGTGGCCGACAACCTGCCGCTCGGGCGCTTCGGAACGGTGGAGGAGGTGGCGAGCGTCGTGGCCTTCCTCGCTTCGCCCCGCGCTTCCCTCGTCACCGGTACCTGCATTCCGGTGGACGGAAGCCAGGGGCACTCCCTCATCTGAAGCGGCGGATCGTCGCCACGAGGGACCGCGCTCCCCCCGGGGCCCCTGCGCGCTGCACGAGGATCGGGCTCTGGTAGGTTCCAAGGACGATCCCCCCGCAGGTCGCGTCTCCCTGGCCGTGGCCCGGGAGGATTCCGAGGGAGACGTCGCGCTGCATCCGGAGGACCCGGGGCGCCGGGTGCGCGAGGAGGCGGCGAATGAGCCGGGGTACCCGGAGCGAACCCACCCCCACGTTCTCCAGGATTCCCGAGAGGGCCTGGCGCGCACTTGCGGCGAACCCGAGGGGGTCGGCGAGGACCCGGGGGACATCCCGCTCCATCAGGAGGGCCTCGAACTCGTTCACCGTCACCCCGGCATCCGGGACACCGTCGTCGAGTCGGATCCGGACCCGCCCCGACTCCACTCCTTCCAAGCGGACCGACTCGGAGATCCGGTCCAGGAGCCCAAGCTCCGGGGCGTCGAGGCGGACCACCCCTGCCCCGGGGTCGACGGGGACCCGGAAGGGAATGCGCGCCACGACCTCTTCTTCCCGGAAGCCCACGACGGTGGCCCTGCGAACCCGGTGGACCGGGCGCCCCATCCGGTTCTCGTAGACGCCGTCCAGGTCCACGAACCAGAGGGGGGCCGGGTCCCTTGCATCCACGACCGTGCAGTTCGTGAACCCGCCCCCGATGAAGGCCAGGTGGGCGTCGGCGTTCAGGGGCTCCTGCTCGCGCTGCGCCTCGGTGAGCTCCGAACGCAGGTGGAGGCGGTCATGTTCGTAGTCCGCACCCCGGGGGAAGACCCCCCCGAGGGCGTCGAGAAACCCCTGGAGGCGGGCTTCGTCACCTCCCACGCGCCGACGGAGCCTCCGGTCGAGGAAGCCGGCGGTGGTATGGTGCGAGAGGCAGACGAGGCGACGGGCGTCGCCGAGACGACCCTCCCGGCGCGCATCCACGATCCGAGGTGCCAGGTCCACCGCCTCGGGGCGACGGACCGGGTGCAGTTCGAGTTCGAGGGCGGTCACGGAGTCCTGCATGGCGGCGAGAACCCGGAAGGATGCGCCGCGTTCCACGGGGGGGCGGAGCGGATCACGGGGGGGTGGGGTGTCCTCCGGCCCGCCGGACGGTACGTGCGACCCGCTCCGAATACTCCTCCATGGAGAAGGGCTTGAGGATCACGGCCTCGGGTCGGGCCGCTGCCACGAGGGAGAGCTCCGGGTGGGTCATGTCACCGGTCACGAAGAGAACGCGCCTGGCGAGTTCCGGGTTCTCGGTTTCGATCCACCGGAAGAGGTCGATCCCTGACTCTCCGGGCATTCTGACATCGGAGACGACGGCGTCGACGGGGCCGGACCGGATGAGGGCGCGGGCCTCCTCCGCCGACGCCGCCTCCACGGCCTCCACCCCGATGCGCTCGAGAATGCGCCGCTGGAGCAACCGGACCTGCCGCTCGTCGTCGACGACCAGGACCCGGGGGCGCCGCCCATCGGCGGGCGGAAGCGGCCCCACGGCGCCCCCGGGAGCGGGCCCCCGGGGTGCCGCGGACGGATCCTCCGCTTCGTCCGCGGCCCGGGCTACCGGAAGCCTCAGGGTCACCCGGGCGCCTCCTTCGGGCCGGTTCGAGGCCTCGACCGAGCCCCCGAAGCGGTGAACGAAGAGGTGGACCAGGGCGAGCCCGAGCCCCGTTCCCCGACCGGGTGCCTTCGTCGTGTAGAAGGGTTCGAACACCCGGTCCACCGTCTCGAAGCCCCCGCCCTCGTCGTCGAAGTGGAGGATGACGACGCCGGCGGGCTCGGCGTCGTCCACCCGGCCGTGCACCCGAAGCACCCCCCGGCCCCCGGGAGCCATGGCGTCGAGGGCGTTCCCCACGAGGTTCAGGAAGACGGTCTTGAGGAGCTCCGGGTCCGCCATTACCGGGGCTTCGGGCACGCCGGAAGTGTCGAGGGTGAGCCCGGCCCGGGCGAACGCCGGTGCGCGCATCTCGGCAATGGAGGCCATCGTGGCGCGGAGCGGAACCGACCCGGGGGCCCGGTCGGGGCGCCGGGAGAACTGGAGGAAGCTCCGGATGAGTGCCCCGGCCCGGCGGGCCTCGCCCATGAGGGGAGCAAGGTAGAGCTCCTCGAGTTCCCCCGGGGAAGGAGGGTCGCCCTCCCGGAGCCGGTTTTCCAGCAGTTCCCCGAACCCGATCACCGATGCGAGGGGGTTGTTCAGCTCATGGGCGAGCCCCGCCGACATGCGGCCGAGGGCGGCGAGCTTCTCCGCCTGGATCAGCTCTCCCTGGGTACGGCGGACCTCGTCGAGGGCGCCGGCCAGCTCCTCGTTCCTGGACTGGAGCCGGAGCCGGGCCTCCTCCAGGCGGACGGCCATTTCATTGAACCCCGAGGCCACCGCCTCGAACTCCGGGTCCCGACCCGGGGCGACCCGTACGGTCAGGTCCCCGCCGGCCATCCGCTCCGACGCCACGAGGAGGTCCTCGAGGGGGCGGGCGAAGCGGCGGCGGGCCCAGACGGTCAGGCCGGTGACACCTACCACGAAGAGCACCATCAGGAGCAGCCGGCTCCACAGCACTGCCTGGAAGGTCCGGGCCTGTTCCTCCTCGAGCGCCTGCAGCTCTCCGGAACGGAGGACGAGGAAGGCGTCGAGTTCCCCGAGAAAGGCAAGCATCTGTGCGCTCGCCTGGGTCCGCGCCTCCGCTGCCCTGGCCTCGTCGCCAAGGACGAGGAAGCGGGCCCCCTGGGCCGCCGCGACTTCGACGCGCTGGTGCGCCTCCCGAAGCCGTTCGAGGACGAGGCGCTCCTCGATCGCGAGGGGACGGTCGAGGAAGGCACGGATCTGTCGGTGGACCTCCCGCCCCGCCCGCTCGAACGCAGCCGGGTCCCCCTCGGGTCCGCCCACGAGCTCCGGCGCGGTAACGCTCAGGAGCTGGCGCAGGACCGCCTGTGCCATCTGGTCGGCAATGCGCTGTTCCTCCGCCAGGGCCCGCACGCCCGCGGCGAGCCGCCGTTCCGCTCCGCGCTGAAGGAGGGTCAGGACCGTGGAACCCGTCACGACGCCGAGCGCCAGAAGGATCCCCCAGGCGAGGAACCGGGTGCGCAGCGAGAGGCGTCGCCTTCGGCCTCCGGCCAAGGGATCCGGCCGTCCGGGCTCCTCCCCGATCACCGGACGACGGCTCCCCGCTCGATCGTGAGCACGATGTACTCCCGCTTCGCGTTCCCGTCTGCGTCGAAGAGCGTGGCCCCACCGAGCAGGGATCCGAAGACCGGATCGTCCGGCTCGAGGGAGCGGAGCCAGCCGGCGAGTTCGGCACCCGAGCGAGCGCCACGGGCGATCCCCTCGACGAGAAGGCGGGCCGCGTCGTAGGTGAGGACCTCCGTCGCTCGGGCTTCCCTTCCATCCAGGACCTTCCGGAACCGTTCACGGAACCGGTCCAGCTCGGGGGTGCCCTCGGCGGAAACGAACTCGATCCACCGCACCCCGTTCCACTCCGGGCCCGGGGGCCAGGACTCCGTGCCCATGGCGAGTCCCACCCCGTCGGGGCCGATGACGGGGATCGGGCCCAGCCGGTCACGGAGGGCGGGAAGGAGGTCGGCGAGGACCGGGGCACGACCGAGGAACCCCACGGCCCGGGCGTCCGAGCGGGCAAGGAGCTCCACCGTGGCCTCCACGTCGATGGGGGCCACCGAACCATCGGCGTGGGGAAGGTCCAGGGCCACATCCACCCCAACCCGTGCCAGGGCAGGGAGCACCGCCGCGCGAAGCCCGCGGCCATAGTCGTCGTTCACGTACAGGATCGCCACCCGGCCCCGGGATCCGGCGGCGTCGACCAGGAGCGACGACAAGGTCGGCCCCTGCTCCTCGTCGTTCGGTACCATGCTGAAGCTGAGCGGGCCGGCCCGGGTGTACGCCGGCGCACTCGAGGTGGGCGCGAGCTGAAGAATCCCCGCCTCGTTGTAGAGGGGTGCCGCGACGAGGCTCGCGGAGCTTCCCGCGTGCCCGATCACCGCCACGAGCCCCGGACGGGCCACGAGGTCCCCGGCCACCGCGAGGGCTGCCGCCGCCTGGTTCGTGGCCTCGGTCACGAAGACCGTGTCGACCCGAAGCCCGGGGTGGGCGGCGAGCCCGTCCTCGATCCCGAGTGCGGCGGCAGCCACGAAGCTTCGACCCGCCGCCACGGCGATCTCCGGAGGGGGGGGCGCACCTTCGCATCCCAGGAGGAGGCCCGACACGAGGACAAGCCAGGCGGGCCGCCACCCCTGTCCGGGGCGACACGAAGAGGCGGAGGCCGGGGCGGAAGACATGGGAGGGGGAGGGGACCGCACGGTGCTCGGGAATCCTGAACTCGCGCCGCAAGGTAACCGGAAGTGGGGAGGGGGGCCATTGACATTCCGCTCGCCCTCCGAAGAGCTTGCACCATGGCCTCATTCCGGCGGTTCCGACGGCGGATCCGGGGGTGGCTCGGCGCCCGGATCCATCCCCGGATTCCCTTCGTTCATCACGTCGACTACCGGCGCGGTCTCACCGGGGTCCCCATGGACGCGCTCCGGGGCGAGCGGGTCCTTTCCTGGCTCGTCGACGAGGGATGGATTCGCCCCCGGGCCCTGGTGGAACCCAGGCCGGCCTCCCTGGAGAACCTCCAGAGAGTGCATCCCGCCGAGTACCTTCGCACACTGGAGGACCCTGCGGAGGTGGGCCGGATCATGGGCCTTCCGCTCACCCCGGAGGAGGCCCGGGCCGCACTGGCGGTGCAGCGCCTCGCCGCCGGGGGGACGATCCAGGCGACCCGCCTGGCCCTTCGTTCCCGGGGGGTCGCCTTTCACCTGGGGGGCGGATTCCACCACGCCTCCCCGACCCGGGGCACCGGCTTCTGTCTCCTGAACGACGTGGCGGTGGCGGTGGCACGCCTCCGGGCCCGGGGCTACGCGGCGCCGGTCCTGGTCGTGGACCTGGACCTCCACGACGGAAACGGGACCCGGAGGGCCTTCGAAGGCGATGCCTCGGTGTACACCTACTCGCTCCACAATGCCCACTGGGAGGAGCCGGAGGCCGTCGCCGACACCTCCATCGCCTTCGGTTCCGGGATCGAGGATCGGGCGTACCTGGCGCTCCTCCGCGAGACCCTCCCCCCGGTCTTCGAGGCCCACCGGCCGGAACTCGTCGTCTACGTGGCCGGCGTGGACCCTGCGGCCGAAGACGCCTACGGCGACGGGCGCATGACGGCCCCGGGGCTCCTCGAGCGGGACCGGACCGTGGCCGGACTCGCCCGGGAGGCCGGGGCGGCGATGGCGGTGGTACTCGCCGGCGGGTACGGAGGGTCGGCATGGCGCCCCACCGCCCGGTTCGCTGCATGGCTCCTCACCGGACGTATCGAGGAGCCCCCGGACGAAGTCCGTGCGGCGCTGGACCGGGCCGAGCTCGACCGGGGCCGGGCGCCGGCGGTCCCGGGTGGGAGGGAGCCGGCGGGGACGGGAGCCCGGGATCCCTTCGCCTGGTCCCTGGGTCCAGCCGACCTCGCGGCCCTCGGGGGGGTGGAGGGGAACGAGCCTCTCCTCCTGGGTCGATGGAGCCGGGGACGCGTGGAGCGGGAGCTCGAGCGCTTCGGGATCCTGGCCCAGGTCCGGAACCGCGGGTACCCGGACCCGCTCGTGGAGCTTCGCGCCTCCACCGGGCTCGGCCCCGTGGTCCGGGTGTGGGGAGAGCCCGGGCGTCGGCATCTCCTGGTCGAACTTCGGGTCGAGCCCGACCGGACGAGCCTTCCGGGTCACTCCCTTCTCCGGGTGGAGTGGCTCCTCCTCCAGGACCCGAAGGGGACCTTCACCGCACGCCGCCCCCCCCTGCCGGGGCAGGAGTACCCGGGGCTCGGGTGCCTCGCCGACGTGGTGGCCTTCCTGGTCACCCTCTGCCGGGAGGTGGAGTTCGACGGGATCCTCTTTCGCACCGGTCACCGGCACATGGGGCGGCTCGCGCGGCGCCATGCACGGTTTCTCACCCCTGAGGATGCACGGCGGTTCGAGGACCCGGAGGAGCAGGAGGAGTTCTCCATGGTCATTCCGGTGGGCGAGGCCCCCGGTGGGACGGGGGAGACACCGCCAGCGCCCGCAGGTACATTGGAGCCATGAATTTCGTCGCCATCACCCAGTCGCTGGCCACCCTGGCCCTCCTCTCCGGGGCGGCGGGAATCGTGCTCCTCGTGCTCCTCGCGATCCCGGCCTCCCGGAGCGGGCTTTCCCGGCGGATCTCGGGAAGCGAAGGGACGCTCGTGGGCTTCGCCGCCGGAGTGGCGTTCGTGGCCTCGGCGGGAAGCCTCTACTACTCGGAGGTGGTGGGCTTCGTCCCCTGCGTCCTCTGCTGGTACCAGCGGATCGCCATGTATCCCCTGGTACCCGTCCTCGCCGTGGGGACGCTTCGGAAGGACCGGAACGCCTGGGCATACGGAACCCCTCTCGCGGTGATCGGCCTTCTCATTGCCCTCTACCACGTGATGATCCAGTTCCGCCCGGCCCTGGACGTGGGTGCCTGCGGAACCGGGGTTCCGTGCACGGCGCGCTACCTGGCCGTCTTCGGCTTCGTCTCGATCCCGGTCATGGCCTCGGGCGGGTTCCTCCTGATCCTGGGGCTCCTTCTTGCCGCCCGGGCCGGGTACCGGGAGGGCGCACGAGCTGACGCCCCCATGGAGGAAGCCGCACCCCCGGCCTGACCGGGCCGGCCGGGGACGCGGGCCTCCGCCACGGGGGCGCCGCAGGAGGGACGGGCAGGGCCCGCTCCGGGTCAGTGGTGGGTATGGTTCGCCAGGTCGGCGAGGGCCGTGACCCCGTCATCCACCACGATCACCCCGATCATCCCCGCCGCCGTCTCGTTCCCGTCCGCGTCGCGGGGGCCGGTGGCGTGGGAGAGGACATGGCAATGGAAGATCCAGGTCCCACCGAACCGGGGATCGAGGATCACGTCCCAGGTCTCGCCGGGCGCCACGCTCAGGGTGTTCATCTCCTGGGGATGCGGCACCGGAAAGCCGTCCTTCGCGATCACGGTGAACGACCCACCATGCATGTGCATCGGGTGATACATCGCCCCCAGGTTCGCGATGCGCAGCCGGACCCGCTCGCCCATCCGCATCTCGATGGGCTCGATGAGCGGAAACTCCTTCCCGTTGATCACGAACCCGAGGGGCCCGTCTCCGAGGATCCACTGGACTTCCCGGTCGGAAGTGCGCACCGCCGGCGGGTTCCGCTCCTCGATGACGAACATCCCGTAGAGCCCGGCTCCCTCCTGGCTCATGGCGTTGAAGTGGGAGTGGTAGAGCCGGGTTCCGTGGGGTTCCGCACCGAACTCGTAGGTGAAGGACTCCCCGGGCAGGATCGGGTCCTGCGAGATCCCGGGAACCCCGTCCATGTCGTTCGGAACGAAAAGCCCGTGCCAGTGGGTCGTGTGGGGCTCGTCCATCGCGTTCGTCACGGTGATCCGGACCCGCTCCCCCTCGGTGACCCGGATGAGCGGTCCCGGGATCATCCGGTTGTAGGCCATGGCGTCGACGAGCTTCCCTTCGGTGGTCTCCCACCGGATCCGCTCGGCGGTGAGCCGGAAGTGCTTCACCCCGTCGGCGTCCATCGTCCAGTCGAGCTCCTCGAGGCCACGGGCCCCGCGGATCTCGGGTCGCGGGTCGGCGGCCCGGGCCCCGGAAGGATCGACCGGGGCGATGCTTCCGCCCGCCACCACGAGGGTGCCCTTCATCTGGAAGCCCACGTGCGGGGTGCAGACGAAAAGGTATTCGCCGTCGGGGAAGCGCTCGTCGATGACGATCTCGTGCACCTCGCCCCGGGCGCTCAGGTAGGGTCCGTTCCAGTCGGGCCCGAGTTCCACTCCGTCGGGGACGTCATTGCGGACGAACTGGACGTTGTGGGGCACGTCCCCGGCCTGGACGAACCGGACCACGTCGCCTCTCCGCACCTCGAGGCGTTCCACGTCGTACCGGAACGCTCCCCCCTCGTCGAGCATCCGGACCTCGTGGACGCGGGCCTCCGTCCCCTTCGTGTCCTCCCCGGCGGCGGGGGCACAGGCGGAAAGGGCCACGAGGGCGAAGGCCGCGAGGAGGAGGCCCGCATGGGGCCGGTGCCTGGGAGATGGGACAGTATGGCGCATCATGAGAGAAATCTCCATCGAGAAATCGTGAATGCGGATGAGCCCGCTTCGGCGGGGTTTCCGGATGTTGCCGACGGGTACGGAGCCCGAACGACCGCGAGGGAAGCTCACCAGATCGGACGATCCGTCCTATCGGGGACTTTCCCTCCCGTGGCGTAGGGGAATCCCCCACAGCCGCGCCGGGGGGGGCGCGAACGCCCGGGACCGAATGCGAAACGCGGCGGCCCGGACGAATCCGGACCGCCGCGGCGGCGTCAGCCGGAGCGCGATGGGATCAGCGCACCGAGCCCGGGAAGCGGTTGTTCACGACGCTGGCCAGGGAGGACCCGAAGCGGTAGCCGAACCCCACCGAACCCTGGTAGCGGTACCCGGTGGGCAGGTTCACGCGACCCAGGAGGATGTCCTCGTCGGAGTAGTTCGATGCGGCCACGTGGATCTGGTCGTTCACCCGGGAAGCACTCCCCGAGAGATTCAGGTCCAGCCCCCTGCTGATCCGGTAGCTGATTTCCCCGTTCAGGCCGAAGGAGTAGAGGGAGGTGTCGTGGAGGTACTGGGAGCTGTCGAAGCCCACACCCGCGTTCCCCCAGGGCTCGCGCACCCGGTACTGGAAGGCGAAGCGGTGCGTCGGGAGGGACTCGGTGTCGGCCCCGAAGACGGTCTGCTCGTAGTAGTCGCTGTACTCGACGCCCGCTGCGTAGTGGGCAATGAACTGGCGGCGGTTCGCCATGGCGTAGGGGAAGTAGTTCCACTCCACGGCGGGCATGAGGTTCATCCGGTTTCGCTGGTTCTGCGAAAGGGCGTTGCGGGCGCCCGCATCGAACCCGATCGACACGTGGTCGCTGATGGAGCGCACGAGGAGCGCACTCACCCGCCAGGAATCCTGGTCGTTCCGGACCTCGCGGCCGTCGGCGAGCTCGATCCGCTGCCTTCGGACGTTCGACCAGATGGAGAAGTCGAACTTCCAGGCCTCGGTGACCCGGTTCACGGAGAGGGTGGGGTTGAAGCGCTGCTCCGACCTCCGCTCCTGGATGTCCATGTTCCCCGAGAGGCCGACGCGAAAGGTCCAGGAGTTCCACGGGTCCAGGAAGGGGGCCTGGGGCACCTCGGCCGCCTCCGCGTCCCCTTCCGCCTCGCCGGCTCCGTTCCCCGGCCGGCCGGTGAATCGGAGGTCGAAGTCGCGCGCCTGCCCCGACTCCACCGCGTAACGGAGGAGGCCGAGGGCGAAGGTGTGGGCGAGTCCGTCCATGGTTTCGCGCTGGACGTCCGTGCCTGCGGCGGTGTAGGTGATGCGGTCGTCCCGCCCCTGGAAGTCGCGGAGCCCGATGAGGTCGAAGTTGTAGCGCGTCCCGCCTCCGCCCACGCCGTCGGAGGTGAAGATGACGTGGAGGTCGGCGGTGGTGCGGTCGCGTACCCAGGTGACCCAGGGGATCTCGGTCTGGAAGTGGTTCGAGTCGCAGTTCCGGCTCTGGCAATCCAGGAAGACCCGGACCCGCTGCGCGACCCCGTTTCCGAACGCGGGCGAGGAGACCTGCGCCTCCAGGGGGGGTGGGGACACGGCCTCGCCCCCGAGGAAGCCGGTGGCCAGGAGGAACCCCGCGGTGAAGGGGGCGCGCGCGTTTCTGAGCTTAAGGGGGTGCAGCATCTCCGATCCTTTCCAGTCGTTTCCGCAGGTCATGTCCGACGGTCCCCTCCGGATCCGCCGCGTTCGCGTTTCGCACTACCCAACCTCCGCGCGTATCCCTAGCTTCCCGCGCGGAACCACCCCTCTCATCCACTGCTCGAAGGCCGGAGCCTTGGCAACCGACCGCGTTTCCCTCGTCGATACCACCCTGCGTCGCTACCTGGCGGAGGCCGCGGCGGACCGTGGCGACGCCCCGGCGCTCCTTCCTCCGGGGGCTCCGCTTCGTCCCGGCACCTCCCTCGGCGCGGCGGAGGCCGTCGCCCTCTGGGAGGACCAGGCCACGAGCCGGGCCATCGACGTGGAGGCGCGGCGCCTCAAGGCCTCGAACCGGTCCTTCTACACGATATCGAGCGCGGGGCACGAGCAGAACGCCGTGGTCGGGGCGCAGCTTCGGCTCACCGACCCCTGCTTCCTGCACTACCGCTCCGGGGGGCTCATGATGGCCCGGTCCCGGAAGGACCCGGAGGTGGATCCGGTTCTCGATACCCTCCTGTCAATCTGCGCCCGCGCCGACGACCCCATAAGCCGGGGCCGGCACAAGGTCTGGGGGAGCCGCCGCCTCTGGGTTCCGCCCCAGACCTCCACGATCGCCTCCCACCTCCCGAAGGCGGTGGGGATGGCCTTTGCCCTCGGGCGCTCCCGCAGACTCGGGCACGATCCGGACGGGCTTCCGGACGATGCCGTCGTCCTCTGCTCCTTCGGGGACGCTTCGGCGAACCACGCCACGGCCCTGACCGGGGTCAACTCGGCGCGTTACGCCGCCCGGCGCGGCAATCCCGTACCTGTGCTCTTTCTCTGCGAAGACAACGGAATCGGCATTTCCGTTGACACCCCGCCCCGGTGGATCCGGGAGACCTTCGGGGGGATGCGTTACCTGCGCTATTTCGAGGCGGAGGGCGAGGTGGACGAGGTGTGGGACGTGGTGGAGGAGGCGGTCCACCTCTGCCGCACCCGGCGGCTCCCGGTCTTCCTGAGGCTCTCGACGGTGCGGCTCTGGGGGCACGCGGGAAGCGACATCGAGCTCGCGTACCGGAGCCAGGCCGAGATCGAGGCGTCGGAGGCCCGGGACCCCCTCCTCCGGAACGCCCGGCGTCTCGTGGAAAGCGGCGCGGCGCACCCCGGGGACCTCCTCGCCCGGCTCGACGGGATCGTGGAGCGGGTCCGCGCCGCCGGAGAGGAGGCGGCGGGACGACGCCCCCTGGTCTCCGTGGCGGAGGTGGTGGCACCTCTCGCCCCCTTCGACGCCGGGGCGGTCCGCGCCGAGGCCGAAGGTACCGTGGATCCGGAGACGCGGGACGCGTTCTGGGGGGCGGACCTCCCGGAGCGGATCACGAACCCGGTGAAACGGACGATGGCGGCGCACCTGAGCGCAGCACTCGCCGACGAGATGCTCCGCCGCCCGGAGATCCTCGTCTTCGGCGAGGACGTGGGGCGGAAGGGGGGCGTCTACTACGTCACGGCCGGGCTCCAGAGGCGGTTCGGGAACGGCCGGGTCATCGACACCCTCCTGGACGAGACCACGATCCTCGGGGTGGCGCAGGGCGCTGCCCTCGCGGGCTTTCTCCCGGTCCCCGAGATCCAGTACCTGGCCTACGTCCACAACGCCGTGGACCAGCTCCGGGGCGAGGCCGCCTCGCTCCAGTTCTTCAGCGACGGCCAGTTCCGGAACCCCATGGTGGTGCGGATGGCCGGGCTCGCCTACCAGAAGGGGTTCGGGGGGCACTTCCACAACGACAACGCAATCGGCGGGCTCCGGGACATTCCGGGGCTCATCCTGGCCACCCCGTCCAGGGGGGACGATGCCGTGCGGATGCTCCGGGGATGCCTCGCCGCCGCCCGTGCCTGCGGGCGGGTCGTGGTCTTCCTCGAGCCCATTGCCCTCTACCACGAGAAGGACCTCCACGAGGAGGGCGACGGGCTCTGGCTTTCCGACTACCCGCCCCCCGGCGAGGCGCTCCTTCCCGGTGAGGTCGGCCACTACCCGGCCCCGGCCCCGGCCCGGACCCCGGGCGCGGAGTCCCGGAAGAAGCGGGGGGCGCGCCGGAAGGAGGGGCCCGCAGAGCTCCTTCTCGTGAGCTACGCCAACGGACTCCGCATGAGCCTCCAGGCCCGGCGGATCCTCCACGAGGCCCACGGGATCCGGGCGGACGTGCTGGACCTGAGGTGGCTGAACCCCCTTCCCTTCGACGCCGTGGCCGGTGCGGCCCGGGACCGGAAGGCCGTGCTCGTGGTGGACGAGTGCCGGCGCACCGGGGGGGGGATCGCCGAGGCGGTGGTGGCCGACCTGGCCGAGCGGGGCGCCTCGGCCCGCCTCCGTTCCGTGCGCGCGGCGGACAGCTATGTTCCCCTGGGCCCGGCGGCGAACCTTGTCCTGGTACAGACCGACGAGATCGTGGAGGCGGCCCTGGCCGCGCTCCGGTAGCGCCTTCGAACGACCACCCCCGAGGACCCATGGCGGAAGACCGAGGAGGCACCCCGCTCCACCCGGAGCTCCACCCGGAGCTCCAGGCGATCGCCGATGAACTCCGCGCGGCCTCAGACCGCCTCGGGGCGCTCCACCTTCGCATCTCCGAGGGTGCGTGGACCCGGCGTCCGCCGGGCGGCGGCTGGTCCCCGGCAGAGTGCGTGGCGCACCTGAACCTGACCCACGAGGCCTTCCTCCCCGGGCTTCGGGCGGCGATGGAGGAGGCCCGTGCCCGCGCGGCGGCAACACCCGCCCCCCCGGTCCGCTTCCGCCGGGGCCTCCTGGGATGGCTCCTCTGGCGGACCATGGGTCCCCCGGCCCGAATGAAGGTGAAGACCGGGGCCGCCTTCGTCCCGACGGGGGACGACCCGCCCGGGGTCCTGAAGGAGCGCTTCGATGCGTGGCAGGCGGAGCTCGTGGCCCTCGTGGAGGGGGCCGAGGGACTCCCGGTGGGCGACGTCCGCGTCCCCTCCCCCTTCGCGAAGAAGGTCACCTACACCCTCTTCGCCGCCTTCGGGATCATGGCCCGGCACGAGCACCGGCACCTCTGGCAGGCGGAACAGGCGTTCGAGGCCGCCGAAGGGGAGGCCCCGTGATCCGCTACGAGGTCCGCGCCCGGGTCCCGGCCCCCCTCGCCGACGCCTACGCCCGGTACCTCCAGGAGGAGCACGTCCCCGACCTCCTGGAGACGGGCTGTTTCGTCGAGGCCGAGTTCTCCCGGGCGGGAGCTTCCGGCGACGGCATCGTGCGCTTCCGGAGCGCCTACCTGGCCCCGGACACCGCGGCCCTCGACCGCTACCTGAGGGAGCACGCCTCCCGCCTCCGCTCCCACGCCCTCGCGCGCTTCCCCGAGGGGCTCTCCTTCGAGCGGGAGGAGTGGGAGGTGCTCCGTCGCTGGACCCACGCCCCGGGGTCCGGCCCGACCTGACCCGCACACCACCCGTTCCCGAGCGCCCCGTGAGAACCATGCTCCCCTCCCGACCCGCCCTCCCTGCCGCGTTCCTGCTCCTTCTTCCCCTCCTGGTCCCTGCCGGGGTGTCCGCGCAGGGCGGGCACGCGGGGCACGACCACGGCGACGCCGGCGCCCACGGGTACGCCGACCTCCTCGACCGGGAGATCCGGGCCCTCTCCGACGACGAGATCGCCGCGCTCCTCGCGGGCGAGGGGATGGGGTTCGCCCTGGCCGCCGAGCTGAACGGGGTCCCCGGCCCCCTCCACGTGCTCGAGCTTCGCGAGGAGCTCGAGCTCGCCCCGGAGCAGGAGGCCCGGGTCGTTCGCATCTTCCAGGAAATGCGCGCCCGGACGGCGGAACTGGGGGAACGGGTCGTGGAACTCGAGCGGACGCTGGACCTGCGCTTCCGGCACCGCCACGTGGATGCCGAGGTGGTGGCAGAGCTCACCGCCGCCATTTCCGCCCTGACCGGCGAGATCCGGGCCATCCACCTGGTGGCCCACCTGGAGACGGACCCGGTGCTCTCGGAGGACCAGCGGGCAAGGTACGCGGTGCTCCGGGGGTACGGTGCCGCGCACGGGGGCGGAGGGTCCGGAGGCGAGGGGGGACGCTGAACCTCTCGCCCCCTTCCTCGGGCGGCACCCCCCCCGACCCCCGGGACCGCTTCACCGACCGGGTGGAGGACTACGCCCGCTACCGCCCCGGGTACCCGAGGGGGCTCGTGTCCCTCCTCGCGCAGGTGTGCGGGCTCGTCCCGGGATGGAGGGTGGCGGACCTGGGTTCGGGAACCGGCCTTTCGGCCCTCCCCTTCCTGAACCTGGGATGCACGGTCTTCGGGGTCGAGCCGAACGCCGCCATGCGCCGGGTGGCGGAGGCCCGCCTGGGGGGGCGGGAGGGCTTCCGGAGCGTGGCGGGGAGCGCGGAGGAGACGGGGCTCCCGGGCGCCTCGGTGGAGCTCGTCGTGGCCGGGCAGGCCTTTCACTGGTTCGACCCTTCCCGCATGCGGAAGGAAGCGGCAAGGATCCTCGGCGGCGAGGGATGGGTGGCCCTCTTCTGGAACACCCGTCGGCGGGACCAGGGTGGGGCAGACCCCTTCGCGGACGGGTACGAGGCGCTCCTCGAGCGGTGGGGAACGGACTACGGCCGGGTGCGCCACGACCGGATGGACCCGGAGCGCCTCCGGGCCCTCTTTCCCGGCGGGTTCGAGACGCACCGCCTCCCGAACGCCCAGTCGCTCGACCTGGAGGGGCTCCAGGGGCGGCTCCGCTCCTCGTCGTACATGCCTCCGGAGGGGCACCCGGACCACGAGGCGATGCTCGCCGCGGCGGAGGGGCTCTTCCGGGCCACCGCGGAAGGGGGGTTCGTGACGCTGCACTACGATACCGAGGTGCACGTGGGGAGGGTCGCCGGGGACGTCTGAGCGGTCGCGCAACTCATCTGTTGCGCGTTGTCGGGGGATGTGCAACATTCGGGTTGCGCATTTGTCGCTGCCCCCCCGTTCCTCCTGTCCGGAGCCACGCATCCCATGGACCGTTCACCCTCCGCTCCACCCGTTCCCGTCCCCGACCGGATCACCCGGGAGATCCGGATCCAGGCTCCGCTCGCCCGGGTCTGGGCGGCCCTCACCGAGGCCCGGCACCTGGGGCGTTGGTTCGGCGATGCCGGGGCCGAGGTCGACCTCAGCCCGGGGGGCCGGCTGGTCGTCCGGTGGCACGAGCATGGCACGGCGCTCGGTGTGGTCGAGCGGGTGGAAGCGCCCCGGGTCTTCGCTTTCCGGTGGTCCCTCGTGCCCGACGAGGAGCCTCGCCCCGGAAGCGAGACCCGGGTCGTCTTCACCCTCCACGAGGAGGAGGGGGGCGGCGGCGTCCTTCTCCAGGTGGAGGAGTCGGGGTTCGCCTCCCTCGACGGGGGAGCCGGGGAACGCCGGCGGCACTTCGATGCGAACGTGCGGGGATGGCGCGCCGAGCTGGAGGAACTCCGCCTCTGGGTCTCCGCCTCGCTGGAGCGGGTGTGAGGGGGGCGGGGCAGGGGGGGGCGGGCACCCCCGCCGCGTTCGATCCGGAGCCCGTCCTCGCGGCGCTTTCCGACCCCACCCGCCGCGCTGTCCTGGACCAGGTGGCAGGCGGGGCGGGGGTCACCGCCACCGCGATCGCGGCCGGACTTCCGGTGTCGAGGCAGGCGGTGGCCCGCCACCTGGCCGTGCTCGAAGAGGCCGAGCTCGTCCGCTCCGCGCGGGTGGGGCGGGAGGTGCGCTACCGCGCCCGGATGGAACGGGTGCGCCGGACCGCCCGCTGGCTCGACCAGCTCGTGGCCGGGTGGGATGCCCGCCTCCGGACGATCCGGGAGATCGCGGAGGGGGAGGAGTGACCAAGAATTTGCTGTTCCGTTCGAAGGTCCCGGTGTAGCTTGGCCTCCGGTCGCCCGGAGGTGCCCCCGCCAACGAGGCCACCCTCGGTGTGTTCAGGTCCCCTCCCTGGCTTCGCTGGAGCCCGCGATCGCCCCACGTCTCCGCGGAGACGCATGCGGAGCGCCCCGTCACCTCCGGAGCGGGGCGTCCAGTGCGTCCCACCCGTATGCCGCGGCCACCCGCGCCTCGATCTCGCGGGTCACCACGGTGCCTCCGTCTGCGTTCGTGAGGATCGCAACCCCGTATCCCTTCCGGGTATGTCCCACGACCATTCCCCGGAAACCCCGGTTCGAGCCGCCGTGGCTGAAGTACCAACCCTCGCCCCGCTTCTCCACGATGAGCCCCACGCCGAAGGGGCCCACCCCCACCGGGGTGGTCATTTCCCGGGCGAGGGGCGGGTCGAGGACCTGGGCGGGGAGCCCGGCCGAGGCCCGCTGCACTTCCACGATGAAGCGGGCCAGGTCCTCCGCCGTGGTCCAGAGCCCGGCCGCCGCCTGCTCGGGGTAGACGTGCCAGGGGGCGTCCCGGGCCGCCCCCCGGGCGTCGTGGGCACGGGCCGCCCGCGCGGCGAGGGAGGGCGGCAGCGGCTGAAGGTAGCTCGACGAGGCCATTCCGAGGGGCCCGAGCACCGCCTCCTCCATGAAGTCCGCGAAGGGGCGCCCGGTCAGGTCCTCCACGGCGAGCTGCACCAGGGTCGTCCCCCCGCCCGAGTACTTGAACGCCTCGAAGGGGGGGCGGGCGAAGAGCACGGGCCCCACGTTCGAGGGAGCCTCTCCGTTCAGGATCCCCACGAGCTCGGGCCGCTCCGCCTCGGGGGCGTAGCCGGGGAAGCCGAAGCCGTCGTCGGCCCCCGAGGTGTGGCTCAGAAGCGAGCGGAGGGTGACGGGCCCCGAGGCGTTCAGCGGCCCCTCGGGGACCTGCCAGCGCCGGAGGAGGCCGTTCACGTCCGCATCCAGCGAGAGCGCCCCATCCCGGGCCAGCCTGAGTACCCCCATGGCGGCCACAGGCTTGCTGATCGACGCCGCCTGGAAGAGGGTCCCCGGGTCCGCCGCCCTCCCGGTCACCACGTCCGCCACCCCCCAGGCCCGGCTCCAGTGCACCTGGAAGTCCTGGACCACCGCCACGCTCACTGCCGGGACACCGGCGGCCTCCAGGAGCCCGGAAAGCGTGAGCCCCGCCGGCCCCTCTGCGCCGGGCTCCCGGGGCGCCTCGATGGCGGCGATGAAGCGCTCCGGCCCCTCCTGTGCGTCCAGGGGGGTGGGCCCGGAAAGGATCACCGCGGCGACCGTGGCGAGGGCGGCGAGGGGGGCAAGAGGGGCAGGGGCGGCCCCCCGTCGGAAGCGCGCGTGGCGGGGAAAGGTGGGTGCGATCATGGGCGTTGCTCAGCGGGAGGTGTCGGGAACGACAGACTACGCCCCCGCCCGCCTGTCCACAACGCCCGGCGTGTCCTCCGTTCCGTGCGATTTCCGCAGGAGTCACTAGATTCCCGCCCCTGCGGTTCCCGCCACCCATCCTCCACCCATCCTCCGACCCACGGAACGCGACCTTGAGCGAAGCCCCGCCGGCGAAACCCCGACGCGCCTACGACCGCTCCATTGTCGAGGGCCCGGTATCGCGCGCCGTGTGGCGCCTCGCCTGGCCCACCATCATCCTGAACGTCGTGGGCGGACTCCAGGGGATCGTGGACCACGCCATGGTGGGGCATTACGTGGGGTACGTGGGGAACGCGGCGATCGGGGTGTCGTGGCAGATCTTCCTCGTGATCGTCGTGTTCATCACCTCGATCTTCACCGGGATGGGCGTCCTCGTGGCCCGCTTTGCCGGCGCGAACGAGCCCGACAAGGTGAACGAGTCGGTGTGGCAGGCCCTTCTCGTGGCGGCCGCCCTCTCCTTCCTCGTCATTGCGCCACTGGGGTGGGTGGCAAGCCCCTGGCTTCTCGGGCTCGTGAACGCCACCGCCGAGGTCCAGGCCGAGGCCCTTCCGTACCTCCGCATCATGTTCGTGGCCTCCTTCGGCATGATGCTCTTCTTCATGCTGAGCGGGGCCTTCCGGGCGGCGGGGGATGCGAAGACCCCCATGGTGATCGGGGTGGTCTACACCCTCCTGAACCTGGTCCTGAACGTGATCCTGATCCGGGGGATGGGGCCGATCCCCGGGCTCGGAACCACGGGGGCGGCGCTTGGCACGGTGATCGCCGGCGCCCTCGTGAGCGGCTACACCCTGCACCTCTTTCTCACCGGACGCGCGGTGATCCAGTTCGACCGGAAAATGCCGAAGCGCCCGGATCCGTACATCATCCGGGCCCTCTTCCGCTTCGGGCTCCCGGCGGGGATCCAGGGCGTGGCCATGAACGTCGGCGGGGTCCTCCTCCTCCGCTTCGTGGGGTCCCTCGAACTCTCCGCCGAGGCCCAGGCCGCCTACACCGTGAGCTACACACAGCTCTTCGCCCTCGTGACCTGGACCTCGGTGGGGCTCATGGGCGCCGCCTCCACGATTGCCGGGCAGAACCTGGGCGCCGAGCGCCCGGAGCGCTCGGTGGCGGGCGTGCGGGTGGCGGCGGGAATCGGGCTCGCGGGGGCGGCGTTCGTGGCCACCCTCTTCCTCCTCGCCCCGAACCTCCTCCTCGCGGTCTTCGGAATGGACGACCCGGCGGTGGTGGGGCTGAGCGTGCAGCTCCTCCGGTACCTGGCCGTCTCGAGTCTCTTCGTGACGGTGGCCCTCACCTACACCGGGGGGCTCCAGGGAACCGGTGACACGAAGAGCCCACTCTACATTTCCATCGTCTCGCAGGTGGTGATCCCGGTGGGGATGTGCGCGGTGATCCAGTCGCTGCGCCCCCTCCAGCCGGGCGACATCTGGCTCGCCATCGTGCTCGGGCACGCCGCCCGATGCACCCTCAGCGTCGGTCGCTTCCACCAGCAGAAGTGGCGCAACATCCGGGTGGAGATCGGGGGGGTGCGGGCGTGAGGGGGCGCGAGGGGGAAGGACGGGCGACCCGGCGGCGCATCCAGGTCCGCGGGATCCGGGTCGCGACTGCGGTCTTCGCGGCGGCTGCCTCCCTCTCGGGTTGCGGGGGTTCGAGCCCTGGAGCTGAGGACGCCCTCCGCCCCGACGCCCTCCGCACTCCGGACGCACGCTTCCAGGACCTGCCGGACTTTCCGTTCGAGCCCCACTACGCCTGGGTCGACGGCCTCCGCATCCACTACGTGGACGAAGGAGACCGGGCCGCGCCGGTGGTGGTGCTCCTGCACGGTGAGCCCACCTGGAGCTACCTCTACCGCCGGATGATTCCGGGGCTCGTGGAGGCGGGCTTTCGCGTGGTGGCCCCGGACCTCGTGGGGTTCGGGCGGTCGGACAAGCTCGGGGCGCCCGAGGCCTACAGCTACGCTCGGCACGTGGAGTGGATGCGCGCCCTCCTCTTCGAGGAGCTGGATCTCGCCGACGTGAATCTCTTCGTGCAGGACTGGGGTGGGCTCATCGGGCTCCGCCTCGTGGCCGACCACCCGGAGCGCTTCGCCCGGGTGGCGGCGGCGAACACCGGGCTCCCCTCCCACGAACGGGAAGGGGAGCTGAACGAAGCGTTCCTGGGCTGGCTCGCGTTCTCTCAGGAGGTTCCCGAGTTCCCGGCAGGGGGCGTGGTGCAGATGGGAACGCTCATGGAACTGCCCCCCGAGGTCGTCGAGGCGTATGACGCCCCCTTCCCGGACGAAACGTACAAGGCGGGAGCGCGGGTCTTCCCGGCCCTCGTGCCGCGGTCCGCCGACGACCCGGAGGCCCGGGCGAACCGTGATGCGTGGCGCGCGCTCGAAGGCTTCCACCGTCCCTTCCTCACCCTCTTCAGCGACAGCGACCGCGTCACCGCCGGGTGGGACCGGCCCATGCTCGAGCGGATCCCGGGTGCCCGGGGGCAGCCCCACCGGACGATCGAGGGCGCAGCGCACTTCCTCCAGGAGGAGGCCCCGGAAGCGCTCCTGGAAGCCCTGGTCCCCTTCTTTCGGGGGGGCGACGAGGAGTAGGTCGGCCCGGGGCCCATGGCTCCTTCCCGGCGGACCGGGTACCGTGGAGCGGCGGCCTCCAGGAGGAGAAGCTGTTCGGCGGGGGGCCCCACGTGTACCGTTGGTCTCGGGGAACCCCGACCCCGGGTCCCCGACCCCGGTGCCGTGCCTGCTTCTCCGCCGGCGTGCCTCCGGAGGTCTCCCC
>JBJHCE010000002.1:0-100742 GCA_050485865.1 Gemmatimonadales bacterium
GACCCCGACCCCGACCCCGACCCCCGGGTGACCCCGCACCACCAGGATGTTCCACCGCGCCTCCGGATCAGGGCGGAGCTCCGGGAAGGGAGGGCGCACCACCGCCCGATGGGGCACGAGGAGCACGTGGGCACCCAGCGCACGAAAGTGCACCGCCCGGGGCGCCCCCGCCGCCGCCTCCACCCCGGGCACCGCGTCGAGAACCGCCACCGGCCCGGGGTCCCCCGACGACGCCGGCGTGTCCGATTCCCCGGCGATCGCAAGGACCGGCACCTCCGGAAGGAGCTCCTGCAGCCGACGCACGCCGCGGGTGAGGGTGAGGAACGCCGAGGAGGGCGGGTCCGGCCGGTCGAAGAGGTCCCCGGCGAGCACCACCAGGTCCGGCGCCACCCGCCCCACCTCCTGGATCGCCTGGTGGAAGGCGGTGGCGAGGTCCCGCTCCCGGAGGTTTCCCCCCCGCTCCATGCGCGGAAACGGGCGGTGCCCCAGGTGGAGATCGGAAAGGTGAGCGACCCGCACGCTTCAGCCCACCGCCTCGATCCCCACGTTGATCCTGGCGAAGGCCCCGACCCGGTCGGGCCAGCAGACCCGGTCCACCCCGCCCGCCAGGACGAACCCGGTCCGCCCATGCTCCGAGGGCCCCAGGTACCCGACGGCGGAACCGAGCTCCACGAACCCGCCGCGGAGCGCCTCGAGGAACCCCCCGTCACCGTCCCCTTCGTCCACGTCGAGGAGCACCACGGTGCCTTCGGGGGAAAGGGATGCACGGAGCTCCGCCCACCCCTCCGGTCCGGGGTTCCCCCCGGGGCGCCCTCCCCCGGGGGCCAGAAAGACCCGGTCCCAGGTGGAAACGGAGCCCTCGCCCAGGTCCCCTGGGCCGGCGGGCTCCCCGTGCCGGGAGACCTCCACCGGGCCCCGGACCTTCGCCCCCGGAAGGGTCTCGAGAAGGGTCCGGACCCGCTCCGGCTCCGGGTCCACCACCCGGATCCGGGCCTCTGCCGGCGCGGAGGCGAGTGCGGTGGGGAGCGCCCGCCACCCGGAGACGAGTACCGTCGCGGGGGGAGGAAGGAGTCCCAGGAGCGCCTCCTCGAGGGCCTGGTCCCGGGCCAGCGTCGGCCCCCCCGCAGCTTCACGGACCAGGACCGCCCCGCCACTGTCGATCCACCCGATCCGGTGGACCGCGGGGCGAGTTCCCCGGGCCCGGAACCGCACGAGGGGCGCCTCCGGGTCGGCCACGTCCACCTGGACGATCTCGTCCAGGAGCCACCCGTGGGCCAGCGCACCCCCCGAGGTGGAGACCACGGCGAGGAGGAGCACGGCGGTGGGGGAGAGGGCGGGAAAGAAGAGGTGCCCCAGGAGGATCAGGGCGAACGCGGCCCCGAAGAAGGCGGGGGGCGCAGGTGAGGTACCGGCTCCGCCGGGAGCCCCGCCGGTCCGTGCGAGCGCCGGAGCCGCGAGGAGGAGCCCGCCGGCGTAGAGGGGAAGTGCCACGAGGAGGGCGAGTCCGGCCCCCTGCGAGAGGGCCCGTGCCTCGAACCCGCTGAAGAGCTCCCATCCACCCGAGAACACCGCGGCCCCGGTAAAGGCCACCAGGAGAAAGAGCCACCGTCGCCGGACCTCCTCGATGGCTCGCCCTGGAACGAGCGAGGCCCCCACCACCGCCCCCACACCGGGCGGAATCTCCGGCTCCGCGCGGCGTCGCCCCCCCGCGGCGAGCCCCGCCCCGAGGGCCGCGCTCCCCGTGGCCACCACCACGGTGAGGGCGGGAAGCAGGCCGGGCCCACCATAGAGGAGGAGGCCCGCGGCCACCTGCATCCCAAGCGCGAGCGCACCTCCGGCGAGGAAGGCCGGGACGCCACCCCGCCAGGCGGGAGCGCTCATCGGGCCACCGTGCCGTACCCCCCGCGGAAGAAGACGAGGGGTTCTCCCCCGTCTGCATGCCCCGCCGCCTCCACCCGCCCGAAGAAGACCGTGTGGTCCCCGGCCTCCACCGTCTTCCAGAGGGTGCAGTCGAGCCAGGCCAGGGCCCCCTCGAGAACGGGCGACCCGGTGACCCCGAAGCGGGTGGAAACGTTCTCGAACCGGTCCTCCGGGTCCTCGGCGGCGAAGCGCCACGAGAGCGCCTCGTCCTCGCGGCGGAGGAGGGAGATCGCGAAGGCCCCCGCCTCGAGGAGCGCGCCCCGGGACCGGGAGCCATGGTCCACCGAAAAGAGGACCAGGGGCGGATCCAGGGAGACGGAAGCGAGGGAGTTGCAGGTGAGCCCCACGTACCCCCCGTCGGGTGTGCGCGCGGTGGCCACCGCCACCCCGGTCACGAAGTGCCCCATGGTCTTTCGGAAGCGGTCCCCGTCGATCATCCCATCCCCCCCGGTGACGCGCCCGGAGCTTTGCGTTCGAAGGACCGGCGCGGTAGCTTCGGGGGCCGGATCCCCGGTCGGTGCGGCGGGACCGGAGTCCGGGCCCACCTCGCCTCCAGGCCCCACTTCCGAATCCCGATGCATCCCAAGGTAGCGCCCCCCCTCGCCCTGTGCGTGATCTTAACCGCCCTCCCCGGGTGCGACAACGTCGAATGGGGTGGGGTGGACGTGGCCCTCCGGCCCCCGGAGCCCCCACCGCAGACGGTCCTCCCTCAGGACCTCGAGGAGGGAGCCGAGCCGGTGCTCCTCCCCGTGGAGACGGGGCCGGTTCTCTACCTCGTCGAGCGGAGCGGGAGCACGGCCACGATCCTCCCGGTGGCCAGGATCACACCAGGGGGGCTCGAACCCCTCCCGGACCCGGAGGACACCCCGGACCTCGTCCAGCGGTTCCCCCTGGAGCGGTGGGAGCCCGGTGCGGAGTTCATTCTCCTGGACCGGGGGACCCGGGCGGGCACCTTCCACCCCGACGGATCGGTGGCGCCGGACCTGGAACGCTGCCTCCTCCGGCCCCGGGGGGGCGGGCGGGTGGAGCTCCGGCCCGAGGCCCAGGGGGGCACCCGCTTCCTGGCCCTGGCCCGCACGGACCTGGGCGCCCTGGGGAGGCGCGAGCTGGTAGGGGACCCGGGGGCCGGCTGGGCCTCCTACCCGGGCCCGCAGGAGCTCAGGACCGCCGCCCTCTCCGCGGCCCGCTTCACCCTGGAGCGGGGCTCGATCCCCTGGCCCCCGTCCCTCCCGGAGATTCTCCGGGACCAGCGGGGCGTCCTCCTCCCCGGAGGCGAGGCCGGGCTCGCGGCAACCCTCACCTTCGGGGGTGACCTGGAGGTGGGGCGGGTCCCGGTGTCGGGGTACGGGCTCTTCGTGATCGCCCGACCGGGCACCGGAGCGAGCTGGACCCCGGTCTGGTCCTGGTACCAGCCGGTCCGATCGGGGAAGGCCTTCGTCCGCGCCCTTGCCGAGGGGTCCGCCGCCCCGGCCTCCGAAGGCGTCCGCACGCAGCTCGTCCTGGAGGTTCTGGGCGAGGACCGGAGCTGGCTCGCGGTGGTGGAAGGGTCCGACGAGGGGTGGGCGCTCGCGTACCAGGATCCCTGTGGAGTCGCCCCGGCGAGCACGGCGCTCCGGAACTGGCCCTGAGGGGAGGCTCGCCCGTGGCCTGGCTCACCCCCCCGCGGCTGCGGGTCCGCTTCGCCGTCCTCCTCCCTCTCCTCCTCGGCCCCCTCGGGGTCCTTCCCCTTGCGGGGTGTGGGGATGCGGAGGGTCCGGCGGCGCGCGGGGACGGGTCCCTCGGCACCCCGCCACCCGGAAGCGCGGGCCACGAGGTCGTGGATGACGCGGGGCGCCGGTGGAGTTTCGAGGCCCCCCCGATGCGGATCGTATCCCTGGTCCCGGCCGCCACCGGGGTCCTCCTGGCCCTGGGCGAGGGGGAGCGGATCGTCGGGCGGACGGAGTACGACCTCGAGCCGGAACTCGCCGGTCTCCCCTCGGTGGGGGGCGGGCTCGAGCCCTCCATCGAACGGCTCCTGGCCCTCGCTCCCGACCTCGTGATTCGCTACGAGGGGCCGAGCGACCGGAGCACCGCCCTCCACCTGGACCGGGCCGGGATCCCCCACCTCGCGGTCCGCCCCGACACGATCGGCGACATCTTCCGGATCATCGGGAACCTGGGAGTGGTGCTCGGACGCGCAGGCGAGGCCCGTGCCCTCGTGGCCGGGATCGAAGGCGAGATCGAGGCGGTGTCCGAGGCGGTCGAGGGGGTCAGGCGGCCCCGGGTGGTGATCCTCCTCGGGGGCGACCCGCCGTGGGTCTCGGCTCGGGCGACCTTTCTCCACGAGATCGTGGAGCTCGCCGGGGCCACGAACGTCTTCGGGGGAGAGGGACCGCTCTTCGCCCCGGTGTCGGTGGAGGAGATCCTGGCCCGCGCTCCCGAGGTCGTGGTCACCACCCCGGATACCCGGATCCCCCCGGGGCTCCGGGCGCTTCCGGTGGTGCGGGCCCCGGCGTCGGTAGTGAGCCCCGGGGCCGGCGTGGGCGCGTCGGCGCGGGAGATCGCCCGGCTCCTGCACCCGGACCGCTTCCGGTGACCCGGCATCCCGGGGTCCTCGGGGTCCTCCTCCTCCTGGCCTCCCTCGCCGTGGCCTGGGCGGGGATCCGCTTCGGTTCCGTGTCCATGTCCGGGGGGGACTTCCGGGCGGTCCTCTCCGGGTCGGGCGACCCCCTCCTCCGCCTCATCGTGGTGGAGCACCGGGCCCCCCGGGTGGCCATGGGGTTCCTCGTGGGGGGCGGGCTCGCCCTGGCCGGGGCGGTGTTCCAGGCCCTCCTCCGGAACCCACTGGCGGAGCCCTACATTCTCGGGATCTCCGGGGGCGCGGCGGCGGGGGCGGTGGGGATCCTCGCGCTGGGGCTCGCCAGCGAGGTGTCGTGGTACCTTCCCGCCGCCGCCTTCGCCGGGGCGATCATGGCCATCGGCCTCGTGTTCGGGGTCGCCACTTCGGCGGACCGGAGGCTCGACGTCCGGGTGCTTCTCCTGTCGGGGGTCGTGGTGGGCGCCTTCTTCGGGGCGGTCATCGCGCTCATCCTCGCCCTTTCCGACGCCCCCACGCTCAGAAGCGCGGTACTCTGGATGATGGGGAGCCTCTCCCCCGCCACCTGGCGGACGGTGGGGGTGGTGGCGGCGTACACGATCCCGGCGGCCCTCGTCCTCCTCGGGCTCGCCCGGGCCCTCAACCTGATGGCCATCGGCGAGGAGACGGCCGGCTACCTGGGTACCCGGGTCGAGGGGACGAAGCGGGTGGCCTACGGGGTCGCCTCCCTCGTGGCCGCGGCCGGGGTGGCCTTCGTCGGGGTGATCGGCTTCGTGGGGCTCGTGGTTCCCCACGCGGTCCGCCTTCTCACCGGGCCGGACCACCGGACGCTTCTCCCCCTCTCGGCCCTGGCAGGCGGGGCCTTCCTGGTCCTCGCGGACCTGGGAGCCCGGACCGCCCTCGCCCCGACCGAGATCCCCATCGGGGTCATCACCGCCTTCGTCGGGGTGCCCTTCTTCCTCCTCCTTCTTCGGCGGAGCCTCCGCGCATGAGACTCGAGGCCGAGGGGGTCCGGGTCCGCTACCCGGGGGCGGAAACCCCGGCGCTCGACGGGGTCTCCATTGCCGTGGAGCAGGGCTCGCTCCACGCCGTTCTGGGTCCGAACGGGTCAGGGAAGTCGACGCTGATGCGGGCCCTCCTGGGCACGGTCCCTCTGGAGGCCGGCCAGGCCCGGATCGGGGACCGTCCGGTGCACGCCTGGCCCCGCCGCGCCCTCGCCCGGGCGGTCGGGGTCGTGACGCAGAGTGAGCCCACCGCCTTCCCCATCCGGGTCCGGGAGCTCGTGGCCATGGGCCGGTACCCGCACCTGGGCCCCCTGGCCGCCGAGTCGCCCCGGGACCGGGAGGTGGTGCAGGAGGCCCTTCGGCGATGCGACGTGGCGGAGCTCCAGGACCGGGAGGTGGGGACCCTCTCGGGTGGAGAGCACCAGCGGGTGCGCATTGCCCGGGCCCTGGCCCAGGAACCCCGCGCCCTCGTCCTCGACGAGCCCACGGCAAGCCTCGACATCCGCCACGAAATGGAGATCCTCCGCCTCCTGCGGCGGTCGGCGGACGAGGGGATGGCGGTACTCCTGGTCACGCATCACCTGGACATGGCGGCGCGTTTCGCGGACCGGATCCTTCTCCTGGACCGGGGCCGGGAGGCCGCGCAGGGGAGCCCGGAGGAGGTGCTCCGGGCCGGGACCCTCGAGCGGGTCTACGGGTGGCCGGTGGATGTCCGGCCGGACGAGGTTACCGGCGCCCCCCGGGTCATTCCTCGAGGATGAGCTTCCGGTAGCTCTCGAAGCGGGGCCGAGGGATCTCCCCCGCCTCCACCGCCTCCCGGACCGCGCACCCCGGCTCGTGGAGGTGGGTGCATCCCCGGAACCGGCATTCCCCGGCGCGCTCCGCGAACTCCGGAAAGGTCCAGGCGACCTCGCCGGGCTCGGGGGACCAGGCGGCCACGTCGGAGAAGCCCGGGGTATCGACCACGGAACCGCCCCCGGGAAGGGGGACGAGGCGGGCCCCCACGGTGGTGTGCCGCCCCCCGCCCGTCTTCCTTCCGACCTCACCGGTCCGGAGCTCGAGCCCCGGGAAGAGGGTGTTCAGGAGCGACGACTTCCCCACGCCCGAGGGGCCCATGAGCACCGAGGTCCGCCCCCGGATCCGCCCTCCGAGGGCTTCCACCCCCTCCCCGGAGAGGGCGCAGGTCCGGAGGACCGGAACCCCGGAAGCGCGGAGGTGGTCCTCCAGGCGCGCCGCCTCCCGGTCCGCCTCGGGAAGGTCGAGCTTGTTCGCCACGACCAGGCGGTCGAGTCCGGAGATCCCGGCGAGCACGAGGAAGCGGTCGACATGCTCGGGACTGAGGGGGGGGCGGACCAGGGAGGTCACGATCACCGCCAGGTCCACGTTCGCCGCCACGACCTTGGCCTTTCGTCCGCGGAGCCCCGCCCGGACGAGCTCCGAGCGCCGGGGCTCCACCTCCTCCACGATCCACCCCCCGTCGCCGGTTGAGGCGAGGCGGACCCGGTCGCCGGCCACGAGGCGCTCCCCCGTCCGGACCTCCTGCTTGAGCCGCCCCCGGAGAAACGCCTCGAGGGCCACGTCCCCGCCGTCGGGAAGCACGCGGTAGACCCCGCCCACCGTCTCCAGGAGGGTACCCACGCACGAGGCCCCCGGCGACGGATCCGCCGGGGGCCTCGAACGGGACTGAACCGGGGGCACGGAGCCGGGAGGAATCAGGCGGCGAACGACTCCAGCGCGTCGCCCTTCTCCCCCTCGCGGAGGCGGCGGAGCGCACGGTCCCGGAGCTGGCGGATCCGCTCGCGCGTCACCCCCAGCATGTTCCCGATCTCCTCGAGGGTGTGCTCCCGCTCGCCGTCGAGGCCGAAGTAGAGCCGGAGGACCTTCGCATCCCGGGGCTCCAGGGTATCGAGGGCTCCGCGCACCGCCTCGGAGAGGAGGCGCCCCTCCACGTCCTGCTCGGGCTCGGCAGCCTCCTCGTTGATGAAGCGCTCGACGAGCTGGGAGTCCTCCGAGTCACCGATGGGGGCATCGAGCCGGATCTCGGCGGCGTTCAGCGTCTGGAGCGACTCGATGAGCTCGGGCGTGAGGTCCGTGGCGGCGGAAAGCTCCTCGGGGTTGGGCTCCCGGCCGAGCTCCTGCTTGAGCCGCTCCTTCTCGCGGAAGATCCGGGCCAGGTCCGAGGCCCGGTTCAGGGGCACGCGAACGGAGCGTCCGTGGTTCGCCAGCGCGGCCAGGATCGCCTGCCGGATCCACCAGACGGCGTAGGAAATGAACTTCACTCCCTGCTCGGGATCGAACTTCCGGGCGGCGGTGACGAGCCCGACATTCCCCTCCTGGATCAGGTCGGTGAGGGAAACACCGCGGTTCTGGTACTTCTTTGCCACCGAGATCACGAACCGGAGATTGGCCCGGGCAAGCTCCTGGACGGCGTCCTCGTCTCCCGCCTGGGCGAGCGCGCCGAGCTCCTTCTCGCGCTCGGGCGTGATGAGTTCGTGCCGGCTCACGTCGCGCAGGTACTGGTCCAGCGCCGACTGCTCCTCGATGGACGCATCGAAGCCGTTCAGGGGGTTCCCCGAACGGCCCTTCTTCTTTCGTCCCTTCGAGGGGGTGGAGGTCGCCATGTCCTGTATTCTCCTTGACGAAACCGGGGAAACGCCGGGGGGCACCCCCGGGTGGGGCGCCGTTCCGGAAAGCTCCGGTTTCAGGTTCGATCTCTTGCGGGCTCCGGGGGTGTCCGGAACGGGTCCGGACTCCCGGGCGTGGCCCATGTGCCTTGGGGGGATCTGCGTGCGGAAAGGTACCCTTCCGGAAACCGCAGGATCCTTAGCCCCCCAACCTAGGCTGCGGCACCGGACAAGTAAAGTGTCTCCTTGTCCCACCCCTCCGGATGGTGCCGAACCTGACGGGAGTTGCAAGACACTTCACGTAACCCGCTCCCCCGTGCGGGTTCCGGCAAGTCGGGCCACGAAGTCCTCCGCCGGCAGCGACCGGCGCTCCATCGTGAAGACCCGGAGCACCCTGGAGGTCCGGTAGAACTCCTCGGCAAGGCGTGGCAGGTCGATGAGCCCGGGGCTCCCTGCCTCCCCGAGTCGCTCCACCCTGCCGGATCTCCGCCGCACCAGGAGGTCCAGTCCCAGCATGTGGCGCTTCGCGGGGTAGTCCACGAAGACCTCGCCAGGGGAGAGGTCGAGGTCGGCGGCAAGGGCATCCTCGAACCTCCTCCGTTCGGCCGAGCCCTCGCTCAGCCAGGGGGGGAGCTCCACCCCCGCGAGCTCAGGCGCCCCCAGCTCCAGGGCCCGCTTCGGGAGCCTCCGGTGCCGGAGTGCCGGGATCCACTCGGTCCCGATCCTCCGCACGGCGCCGCGCCCGTCCGCCTCCGCCCGCCGCCGGATGTCGTGCAGGAGCTCCTCGTCGGTGGGGCCAACCAGCTCTTCCGACGCCACGACCCCCGCCCCCACGGCGTCGTCCACGATTCTCTTGTAGAGCGCCGTGGCCGCCCGGACCGCGTGGTGCCAGTATACGTTCCTGAACATCTGGACCTTGGCGAAGAGGAGCGACTCGATGGCGCTCACCGCCTTCTCGTCCACCCCCACCTCCAGGGCCCCCGAATCGGGATCCCGCAGGAGGAGGAGGCCCTGGAGGAGCCGGTCCACGTCGACCTGCCCGTAGGGGACGCCGCAGAACCAGGCATCGCGTCGCAGGTACTCCATCTTGTCGAGGTCGAGGCTCCCGCTCACGAGCCCGCGCAGGGGGTGGTGCGATTCGCCCCGGATCAGCGCGTGGATCTCCTCGGGTGCGGAGGCCCCGAGGGGGGCGAGGGCTGCGGCAAGCTCGGGTGATTGAAAGAAACGGAGGCTCACGGCCTCGTGGTCACCGGGGAGGCGGTCCGACTCCAGCTCCTCGAGGGCGTGGGAAAAGGCGTAGTGGCCGATGTCGTGGAGGAGGGCCGCGTAGGGGATCCGGTCCGCGCCATCCTCCGCCTCGGGAGGGAGGGGGCCGTTTTCCCTGAGCAGCCGGAGCGCCGTGCCCGCCAGGTGGTAGACACCCAGCGCGTGGTCGAAACGGGTGTGGGTGGCCCCGGGGTAGACCAGGTGCGCGAACCCCAGCTGCCGGATGTAGCGAAGCCGCTGGTACGCCGCCGTGTCGACGATCCGGACCGCCACCGCGTCCAGGCGGATCGTGTTCCAGAGCGGATCACGGACGATGCGGGGGGAGGGTTCCGGATGCATGCCCCGAGTCTACCCCCTTGCCCGGGGCGGAGCAATGCGAATCGGGGCCCTTTTTTCGGGGAGCCCGCCCACCGCCTTGCCCGCCTCCCTCGATCGAACCACCTTGGTGAAGCCCCGGACCCGAAGAAAGAACGAATGTCCAGCCCCCACCCCCGCCCGAACCTCCCTGCCGCCCTCGCGCCGGTTCTCGCCCGGATCCGCGCCGAGGCCCGGAATCTCCCGGGGGTCTACCGGTTCACCGGTCCCCGCGGGGAGCTCCTCTACGTGGGGAAATCGGTGCGCGTCCGTTCGCGGCTTCTCTCGTGGTTCCGCTCCGGAGAGGGAAAGGGGCTCGAGCTTCTCCGGGTCACCCGGGGGGTGGAATGGGAGTACGTGGGCGGCCCCTTCGAGGCCGTCCTGGCGGAGTTCCGGCTGATCCGGGCCATGCGACCACGCTACAACGTGGTGCACCGCCGGGAACGGCGTTTCGCCTGGGTCCGGGTCACCGACGGGCCGGCCCCCCGGATCGTGGCCACGCCCCGCCCCGGCGCGGGAGGGACGCGAAAGGGAGGAGGGCGCCTCTTCGGCCCCTTTCCCGCCCACCGCTCCCTCCCGGACGCGCTTCGCGACCTGGCCCACGTGACAGGGCTCCGGGACTGCCCCGATCGGACCCCCATTCGCTTCGCGGACCAGGGGGACCTCTTCGGCGATGGGAACCGCTCGGCCCCCCTCTGCCCTCGGGCGGAGCTCGAGAGCTGCCCGGCGCCCTGTGCCGGCTGGTGCACCGAGGGCGAGTATGCCGCCCGGGTCGCGGAGGCAGTTGCCTTCCTCGAGGGACGCTCCGAGGCCCCCCTCGAGCGGCTGGAGGCCCGCATGACGGAGGCGGCGGGGCGCCTTGCCTTCGAGGGCGCCGCCCTGACCCGCGATCGCCGGGAGCGCCTGGCGCAGCTCCGGGAGGGGATCCTCTCGACCCGCCGGGAGCTCGAGGGCCTCACCTTCATCTACCCGACCGGGGACCCGGAGCGCCACTACCTGGTGGTGGAGGGACAGGTCCTGGGTACCTTCGAGCCCGCGGCCCCGGACGACGACGAGGCGTCTGCAGCCCTGGCCCGTCGGATCCGCGAACTCCTGGAGCGGCCCGCCCGGGGTGCGGAAGCCCTGGACCCCGCGGCACGGGAGGAGCGCTTCCTCGTGATGCGGTGGTTCCGGGCCCACCCCGACGAGCGCGCGCGGACCGTACCGGTCGGCTCCTACCTGGAGCGGCTCGACAGGGCCCTGCACCCCGGAGAAGAGGACCTCACCCCGACCCGAGCTCCCGGATGACCTGGAACTCCCCCGCCTCCACCGGCTGAACCGACAGCCGCTTCCGCCTGAGGAGCGCCATTTCCCGGAGCCCGGGGTGGTCCCTGATCTCCTGGAGGGGAACGAGTCTCGCAAAGCGTTCCACGAACTCCATGTCCACGAGGATCCACCGCGGATCCCCGGGCTCGGACTTCGGGTCATGGTACGGGGAGGCGGCGTCGAACTGGAGGGGGTCCGGGTAGGGCTCCGAGGCCACCCGCGCGATTCCGGCCACCCCGGGTGGGTTCGCGTTCGAGTGGTAGTAGAGCACCAGGTCTCCCGGGCGCATGCGGTCCCGCATCAGGTTCCGGGCCTCGGAATTCCGGATTCCGTCCCAGGGGGTCCGGCCCTCGCGCTCCAGGTCCTCGATGGCGTAGACGTCGGCCTCGCTCTTCACGAGCCAGTGGTTCCTTCCTTCGGGCATGTCCGGGCAGGGGTTCGGTTCTCGGTGGTTCCGGCCACCCCTTGGAGGGGGAGCGGGAGGGGCGCATTTCCCCACCCCGGTCCCCGGTCGGCGTTCCCGCGCCGCTCCGCGCCGCCCGTCCGGTCCGGGGGTGGAGCGGCGGGGAACACCGGCGTCAGTGCCCGTGATGTCCGTGGTGACCGTGGGCTCCCGGCCCCATGGCCCCGGGGCCGTGATGTCCTCCCACGGATCGCTGCGCCTCGAGGTCAGCCAGGTAGCGGGGATCGGACCGGTCCGGCTGCGGCCACGCCGTACCCCGGGCGGGAAGGATGACCCCCCCGAGGGTGCCCATTCCCTCGCCCACCAGGGTCCGGCCCGTCGGGTTGTCGTGGACCGCCACCACCCGGTAGCGCCGGTCGGACCGAAGCGGGATTCCGCCCCGGAGGGCAAAGGTCCCCCGGGAAACCGAGATCACGTGCCCTTCCTCGTCGAGGATCGCCGTTCCGGTCCAGAGCACCCGGTTCCGCGACATGTCCTCGAGGCGGATTTCGACCCCGTACCGGTGCAGGTGCCCGCCCAGTCCGAGGATCCGGCCGTCAATCCCCGGGGTGATCTCCCAGCTCTGCTCCGATCGCCCCGGCGGAAGGTCGTAGGACGAGGACGAATCGGGATCCGTGACGTGGTGGAAGAAGGGGTAGACGGAACGGCGGCCCGGGGGACCGCCCCGACTGAACTCGAGAGAGACCCGGACCGTCACGCCGGTCCAGGCGGAGGCGGTGGGGTTGTGGAGCATGGCCGCGACGAGAAGGGTGTCTCCCTCCGCCACCGGGTAGCCGAAGGGCCAGGGGACGCTCCCTCCGCCCGTCTCTCCGCCGGCGCCCACGACCCGGAGCATCCACGGGTTGAAGAGGTCGCGCCGGGAAGGATCGAAGACCTGCACGTGGTGGAGGACTCCGGCGGGAACGGGCGCTCCGGTCGCGTCGACGACCTCGACGCGGAAGCCCTTCACCATTCCGCCCACGGGGAGCGCCACCTCCAGGGCCGGAGGCTGGGGGGTTTCGTGGTGGTCCGCGTGGGGTTCCAGGTCGACCGGGGTGAGTTCCACGGTGTAGCGGACCACGCTGGATCCGGGAGGCTGGGGTTCGCTCCCGACGGGGAGGACGGGAATGAGCACGAGCCCGAGTGCGGAAAGGAAGGGTACGAACCTTCGGCTGCGATGCGGGGACATGGGGACCTCCGGAAGCCTGGACAAGGGAAACGGTGTGGGCGCCCGAGGGAGGCGCGCCCGTGGAACTCCGCCACTCACCGGAGATGGCGGAAGTGTACTGCGGGACGAACCAGAATCCGAGGATTTCGCGTTTCTCCCCGGGTCGCATGGGCCACGAGGCCGCCCTCGACCCGGAGCGTTCCGCCCAGGTAGCGTGCCCCGAGCGATCCCGACGTCTCGCCCCCGGGGGCCCGGAAGGCATCGGCACCGAGGCTCCAGCGACGCACCGGTCGCCATGACGCCCCGCCCCGGACCCACCCGCCGGTTCCCACACCCAGGTGCACCGTGCGGGGACCCCGGCTCCAGGCGGCCTCGACCCCTCCCGTGGCACCGCCTCTCCCTCCCTCGGGCACGAGGGCCACGAGCACCTCGGTGGCGAGATCGACAGGACCGAACCGCCCGAGGTCGTAGCGACCGGTAGCGATTCCTGCCCGCTCCGTGCCTCCCCGGTGGGCCACGCCGCCGGCGGAGAGGGAAAGCCGTTCCGAAACCGCCACCGTGGCCAGGACCGCGGCGTCGGGAATCGTGCCGGGGAACGGGCGGGAGAACCCCGGGGCGAGGCCGGGTCCCTCGGGGGCGCGGCCAGCAAGGTGTCCGGCCCGCGTCGCGGTGAGGAGCGCGGGGGGGGTTGGGTCGCCGGCCCAGAAGCGGGCCTCCCGGACGGTGCCGGGGAGCTCCGAGGAGCGGACCACGGTGCCGGCGGGCACGGACCGGACTCCCCCTTCCACGAGGGCGAGCCGGAGCTCCCCGTCGGGCCCCGCGCGGTGGACCATCCGCGCCCAGAGGACGTCGCCGCAGGCGAGCTCGACCCGGAGCACGCGACCCTCGGGGAGGACCTGCACCGGGAGGGGGTCGGGAAGGACCGCGGCCTGGGCGGCTGCGGCGGCGGGAACGAGGACGGCGAGAAGGAGGATCGCCGGCGCGACCCGGGAGCGGCACCGGTGGAGAGAATCGGTCAGGGCGTTCATCGTGCACCTCGGGGTCGGGGATTCGACTGCTTCTCCCTGAACGATGCCTTCACGGGCGGGTTCCCGGCCTCGTGCAGATGACCGATTCCGCGCCGGGGGACGACGTAGTCGAGGGTGCCGGATGCCGCAGTGGACCCTCGCGGCAGGCATGCTCAGACGATCCGGAGGAGGAGCCTCCCCAGGAACCTCATCCAGTCCGGAACGGGGGGGAGGAGCGCGTCCATGTCCTCCACCCGGTCCAGCCACCGGGTCCCCCCCGTGAGAAGGAGAAAGTCGAGGAGGGCCACCCCGGCCCCTCCCCCGGAAACCAGGGCCACGGCCTCTCCGTCGAGCGCCATGCTCCGGACGTTCTTGTTCAGCGAGCCCACGACGAGGTGGAGGGGTGCGTCGGGGCCCACGACGCCGGCGAGGATCCGGGACGCCTCGTCCTCGTTGACCTCGCCCCGGGCCAGTTCCTCGAGGAGCACCTCCGTCCGGGGGTCGCCGCCCACTCCGGCGAGGAACGAGGCCGGGGCGAAGAGCTGGGTCTTGCTGTGGAGGCGGGGGCCCCCGTGCCCCGCCCCCGGGGACCGCTCCCCGGCAGCGGGCGAGAGGGTCGGCCCACCGCCCGTGCCCCCTGCGAAGGGGGCGAGCGACGAGGGAAGCTCGCCCCCGGCCAGGGCGGTGCGGAGTTCGTGGACGCGCCCGGCGCCGTCGTCGGAGGCGCTCTCCCGGGCGTAGAGCCCCACGGCGAGACTCCCGCCTGCGCCTCCGATGGCCTCGCCCAGTACGTCGCGGGCCACGAGAAGCGCGGTCAGGAGCTCCCGGGACTCCGACATGGGGAGAAAGGACGGCTGGGGCGCGTGGGAGAGGGCCGGGGCCACGACCACGACATGGCAGCCCCGGAGCGCTGCGCTCAGGAGCTGGGCCATCCACTCCGGGCTCGTCCAGAGGGAATCGGGGACGTAGAGAACGGTGCCGGGAGGGAGGAGATCGTAGAGGAGCATCTGCACGAAGGACGCATCCTTCCGGCCCCAACCGGTGCGGTTGTGGAACTGGAGCACGCGGGCCGTGCCGGAGCCCGCCTGGATCTCGCCTCCCGCCCCCTCCGCCCGGGTACGAAGGAATCCGGGGAGGCGGTCCCCTCGCATCCCATGTGCCTCGAAGAGAATGCGGAGCTCCTCGAGCGCCTGGAGGGCACCCGGCCCCTGGACCAGGATCGAGCGATCGTCCCAGGTGGGGTCCACGTAGAGCTCTCCCACCCCCTTCCCGCCGAGGATCACCTCGCCCGCGTCGGGGTCAGCCGGGTCCAGGTCCCGGAGTACCATCTTGCGGTGGTCGCGCATCAGGTTGTCGGCGCCCACCGGAAAGCCCAGGAGATCGGTGGAGCGGAAGGAGAAGTCCGAGGGATTCGTCACGTTCACGTGGACCCTGACGAGCTCCCGTACTCCGTCGGGGCCCTTGATGCGGAGCACTTCCTGGAGTGCCGGGGACCGGTCCACGGCGTGGCGGAGTGCCTCCTGCGCGGCCCGGACCCGGGGCTCGAGATGCGCTGCGTCTCCGGGGATACGTGGGGTCCGGCCCAGCGGGTCCTCGAGGAAGTCCAGCCAGCGGCGGCCTCCGGTCTCCTCGTAGTAGAACTGGTCGACGACGAGAACGAAGACGGGGAACGGGTCCCCCGCGTCCAGACGGTGCACCGCGTCGAGGAGGGCCGCCAGGTATCCATCGACAACCAGTTCCAGCCCCACGAGGTCGGGGGCCCCGTCGTCGTTCACCGCCCGGACGTCGTGGACCCACAGTGCGTGGAAGCGCCGGGTGTCCCGGATCGTGCGGAGGACCTCGGTGCGGAACCGGGCGCCTCCGAAGTAGTCGACCCGGTTGCCCTCGGTCCAGGTACGGCCGGTGGCGTGGGCCACGAGGGCGTCCACCTGGGCGTGGGATGCGTGCTCGGAGGGGTGGAGGACGAGGGCGAGGGGGAGCCACTGCACCCGGACGTCGCGGGTCCACCCGGCGAGGTCGGCGCGCACCGCCTCGAGGCCGGCGCCCCACGCCCGGAAGAAGGCCACGGTGCGCTGGCGGCTCGCGGGGGAGATGGGGCCTTGGGACCCCCCGGCCAGGAGGGAGTCGAAGACGAGGGCCGCTCCTTCCACGAGGCCGTCGAGGCGATCCGGGTCGCGGAGCCTGCCCACGGTGGCGTTGTAGGGAAGGACGACGTGGTCGCGCATGGTGGCGCGGGCGAGCTCGGCCAGGGGGGCGGGGGGCACCCCACCCCCCGAGGCGGTGGCAAACCCGCGGACCAGGGCATCGTGGTAGTGCTCCACCTCGCCCGGGTATCCACCGGGCCCGCCGAGGCGCCGGTCGCGCTCGGCCCGCTCCAGGGAGAGGAGTTCAAGGATCTGCCTGGAGCGGAGGACGCGCTCGTGGCTGCGGATCCCGGTGCGATCGGTGAACCAGTAGAGGTTGTGGAGGGTGGCGAGCCAGGCCATCGACTCGAGGAGGCGGGCCTCCTCGTCATGGAGCTCCGGGGGCAGGGGGCCCTGGGCGAGCCGGCCTGCGGGGAGGCGTGCTCCGGTCCCGCGGGCGCGGGTGCGTCCCTTCATGGAGGATCCGATGGGCGCGCTCAGCCCCAGGCGGAAGCGATGTCCGCCCTCCCGGCTCCACCCCACCTCCAGCATCCCCCCGGGAAGGGGCCATCCGCCGCGTGAGGGCGGGAGGGTCAGCCCGAGCCGCGGATGGGGGCCGGCTTCCGGGTTCCATCCCACCCCTCCGTGGAGAAAGAAGGGTGCGGACTCGAGGAGGACCCGGGCATCGGGGTCGACGGCGCTGCCGCGGATCGCCGCGCCCCCCTCAAGGCGGACACGGAGGAGCCCCGCGACCGGGTGGAGGAGATGGCGCCCCGCGGAAAGCGAGATCTCGCCCCCGCCCCCATGGAACCCGGCGTCCGTGGCGATCGAAGCGAGGCCCCGGAGGGTCCAGACCGGAGGCTGGCCCAGGGGGACGAAGGGCTCGGGATGCTCGGCGGCGGGGAATGCTGCGGGGAATCGTGGCACCGGATCCGGTGCGGGGACAGAGATCGTGTCTGCCCCCAGGAGCGCTCCGATGGCGAGGATAAGGGAGGTCATGGTCCGGTCTCCGGGTCTCGAGTGGATCGGGTGCGGCGAGCCGGGTGCGGGCCGCGTGCGGGCCGGGTGCGCGCCGGGCGAACCGGAAGGGTCGAGGCCCGGGGCTTCGGGTCCGAGTCCCCCCCGCTCCCCGAAAGCTCGCCCGGGGGCCCCACCACCTCTCTCCGCTCCATGACGCAGGGGGCTGCCGCCCATGACGTAGTCCGTCGCGGGAGGCCCGGGTCACTACGTCATCGCCGGGGAGGGGCTACGTCGCGTGGCGGAGGGATCCGCCGGTGAGGCCGGGGCCACCTTTCGTGGAAACCCTGCACGAGGGCCCGTCAGCACCTCCCGCGTGAGCGCTGCGGTCCTCCCACGACCCGACGACAAGGGGCACCCATGATTCCGAGTTCCAGCGATGCAACCAGGGGTGAAGGGACCGGTGGGCACGACCGCGCGCCCCGCCCCCCGGGCTACCGAAGGGGCCGGGTGCGCCGCATGCGCGCCCTCCTTCGCCCCCTCTATCGCCTCGTACTCGACCTGGAGGTGGTGGGAGAGGAGCGGGTTCCGCGCTCCGGAGGATGCCTCCTGGTATTCAACCACCTGAGCAACCTCGACGCCCATCTCCTCCTGACCCTGATGCCCCGGGACGACGCCACCGGCCTGGTGGCCGCCGACTACCGGAAGCGGCCCCTTCATCGGTGGATCGTGGAGGCGGGAGGAGGGACCTGGCTGAGGCGCGGAGCCGGAGACCGGGAGGCGCTGAAGCGTGCCCTGGGGCTCCTCGAGGCCGGTTGGCTCGTGGGGCTCGCCCCCGAAGGAGGACGGAGCCCCGACGGCCGACTTCGTCCGCCCCGCCCCGGTGCGGCCTTCCTGGCGCTCCGGTCCGGGGTTCCGGTCCTTCCCGTGGGTATCGACGGGACGGACCGGTTTTCCGGGAACGTGCTTCGAGGAAGGCGGACACCCGTCCGGGTCGTGGTGGGGGAGCCCTTCCAGCTCGAGGCGCCCCCGGGGTGCGGTCGTCGTGAGGCCCTCGAGCTCGGTTCGGCCCGGATCATGGGCCGCATTTCCCGGCTCATTCCCCCCTGGCGGCTCGGGCCCTTCGCAGCTCCGCCCCCGGAGGGCCATCCCCCCGTGCCAAGGAGATTCCCATGATCCCCCGGAAGAAACTCGACATCCGGTGGAGCGACCTGTTCTGGGCGCTCGGCCGGACCTTTCTCCCCGATCGGCGGGAGGCCGGGGAACGGGCCCTCGAGGAGGAGTGGGACCCCCATGGTCGAAGCGTCGTGACCCTCTCGGTCCGGAGCGCCTTCGACATGATCCTCACCGAGCTGGCACTTCCCGAGGGATCGGAGATCCTCATGTCGGCGGTGACGATCGGCGACATGGCCACGATCGCGGAGGCCCACGGACTCGTCGTGGTCCCCGTCGACCTGGACATGGACACCCTCGCAGTCACGCCCGAGTCCCTCCGCAGGGCATGGTCTCCCGCGGCGCGGATCCTTGTCGTCGCCCACCTCTTCGGGAGCCGGATGCCCCTCGACGAGGTGGAGGGGTGGTGTCGGAGGCGGGGCGTGTTCCTCGTGGAGGACGCCGCCCAGAGCTGGACCGGTGACGGGTACAGGGGGCACCCGGGCGCCGACGTTGCGCTCTTCAGCTTCGGGCCCATCAAGACGAATACCGCGCTGGGTGGGGGGCTCGCCCGCTTCCGGGACCCGGAGCTCGCGGTGGCGGTGCGTGCCCGGGCCCGGCGTCATCCCCCGCAGCCCCCGAGGCGGTTCCGGCTCAGGGTCCTCAAGTACCTGGCGATCCAGGCCCTCCTCCTCCGGCCGGTCTACGCGGCTTTCGTTCGCGTCGTCCCCTGGCTCACCGGCACAACCCACGATGCCGTCGTGAACGGGGCGGTTCGTGGCTTCGCAGGGGGCGCGCTCCTCCAGGGGATCCGTCACCGCCCGTGCGGTGCCCTCGTTGCGCTGCTCCGACGCCGCCTTCAGTCCGACACGGCGGCCCGGGTCGAGGCCCGGGTCGAGGCCGCCCTCGGTGTTCTCGCCCGGGTTGCGCACCTTCCCCGGCCGGGACGCCGTTCGGCCTTCCATTCGCACTGGGTGATCCCGGTTGAGGTCGATGACCCGGAGGAAGCGGGCGCACGGCTCCGTGCCATCGGGGTGGATGCGACCCGGGGGGCCTCGAGCCTCCGCGCCCTCCCGCCGCCGGAGGGGTCCCCCGATCGCAGTGCCCCGGAAGCCGCGCGGGTGATGCGGAGGATTCTCTACCTCCCGGGATACGCCGGCATGCCCGAGCTTCCCGCCGCGCCCCTGGCGGCCCTGGACCCTCCCACCCCTCAGCCCCGAACTCGGCCCCAGCCGGGGGAAACGGGATCCCGACCGGCGCTCCTCCTCGAAAGGGACGGTGCGTCATGAAGCCCCTGGTGGACGGCCGGGCCCTGGCCTCGCTGGGACGGGAGGATTGGGACCTGCTCATCGTCGGGGGCGGGATCACCGGTGCCGGGATCTTCCTCGAGGGCGCCAGGGCCGGACTCCGGGTCCTCCTCGTCGAAGGGGGGGACTTCGCCTCCGGTACCTCTTCCCGGTCCTCCAAGCTCGTGCACGGTGGGCTCCACTACCTGGCCCGGTTCGACGCAGGGCTCGCCCTCGAAGCAGCCCGGGAGAGGAACCACCTCCTCGAGCGGCACCCCGGGCTCGTGCGCCCCCTGACCTTCTTCCTCCCCGTGCTCCGGGGCGACGCCCCCGGAACGGAACTCCGGGTACGTGCCCTCCTCGGGGCGTACCGGCTCCTCGCGCCCTCCGAGCCCGGGGGCATGCCCCGGCGGCTCGGCGGAAGGGGGCTTCCGGCGCCCTTCGCCCCCGGGACCACTCCAGACGTACGGAGCGTCCACCAGTTCCTGGACGCCCGGACCGACGACGCCGGACTCGTCCTCCGAGTGCTGGCCGAAGGGGTCGGGGCCGGGGGCGTGGCCCGGAACTACACCCGGGCCCTCGGCCTCATCCGGAGGCCCGACGGGGACGTCGCCGGAGCCCGGATCCTCGACGTGGAGTCGGGGCTGAGGGCGGAAATCCGTGCGCGGGTGGTCGTGAACGCCACCGGCCCGTGGACGGACACCCTCCGCATCCGCCTCGGGCTTGACCGGAAGGTCCGCAAGGTGAGGGGGAGTCACCTCGTGCTTCCCTGGCACAGGCTCCCGCTCCCCGGCGCGGTGGTCCACCAGAGGCCCTCCGACGGGAGTGCAGTGGTGATGATCCCCTGGAAGGGGGTCACGCTCGTGGGGGGCACGAGCGTCGACGTGAGCGATTCGACCGGAGGAAACGAGGAACCCCGCATCGGTCCCGACGAATTCAGGATGCTCCTCGAGGACGTCTGGCGGGTCTTTCCCGGTGCCCGCGTCGAAGCCACCGACGTGATCGCCACCTTCTCGGGACTTCGCCCCATTCTCGCGGCGGACGGTGCCGCGGCTGCCACTGCGTCCAGGAGGGACGGAATCTGGCTCGAACGGGGGCTCCTCACCGTGGCCGGGGGGAAGCTCACCACCTACCGGGCCATGGCGCGTCGGGCGCTCGCCGCCTGCAGCCACCGACTCCCCCTGCACACCCTCGTCGACGGCCGGCCTGCTCCCGAGTTCGAATCCGTACCCCCCGAACTCCGCGCCCTCGCGTCCCGTTACGGCACGGAGGGTGCCCGGCGCATCGGAGCCGCCCCACCCTGGCGCCGCCTCCCCGCCGAACTGGCCTGGTGTGCCCGCGCCGAGGGCGTGCTCCACCTGGACGACCTCCTCCTCCGACGTACCCGGATCGGGTTCACGAACCCCGAGGGTGGCGCCGCGCTCCTCCCGCGGATCCGACCTGCGCTCAAGCGTGCCCTCGGGTGGGACGAGGACCGTTGGCACGCCGAGGTGGATCGGTACCTCGCGCGGTGGCGGAGGAGCATGGCGCCGCCGCACGCCGGGGGCGATTCCAGCGGGGCGCCGGGGGCGCGCAGCCGCGCCGCCGGGTCCGGCGCCCGGGGGACACCGGGCCGGGATCCATCATTTTTTCCTTGGAGCGGGAAAGAATGACACGTATCATGGAGCCGTTCGTGGCCGGTCCATGCCGGTGCGTGGACATGGATGCAGTCCCTACCGAAGGGAGCGTTGTCCCATGCGCGGATTCAGGGTAGGTGCGACCCCTTCCCTCCCGCTGGTCGGGCGGGGAGACGAATGGGCCAGGATCCGGACGGTCCTCGATGGCCTCGGGGACGGTGAGGGCGCTGCCCTGGTACTTTCCGGGGCCGAAGGTTCCGGACGAAGCCGCCTTTGCGCCGCCGCCAGGGAGGAGGCTGAGCGCCGCGGATGCTTCGTCGCCGCCGGGAGCGCCTTTCCGCTGGAATCGGGTGTCCCCTACGGGCTCTTCTGTGACCTGCTCCAGCCGATCGTCAACGAACTTTCCCCGGAGGCCCGCACCGCCCTCACGCGGGGAGCCGAGGAATTCGGACTCCTGTGCCCGGCCCTTGCGTCGAACGACGGCGCTCCGCTCCAGGGAAGCAGCGCCGGCGAACTCGCCGACCTGAAGAACCGGCTGCTCTGGAATTTTCCCGCGTTCCTGGACGGCCTTCGCAAGGGTCGACCGGCCGTCTTCGCCCTCGAGGACGTGGAGTGGTCCGACCCCTCCTCCCTCGAACTCCTCCACTTCCTGGTTCGAAGGGCGCGCGAGCTCCCACTCCTCCTCCTCGTTTCCGTGGACCCCTCACGCCCCGGCCTGGACCCGGCGGTCCGAAGCGGGATCGAGGCGCTCGTGCATCGTTCCGGGGCACACCTCCTCGAACCTGGTCCCCTTTCGGCGGAGGACGTCGAGGAGGCGCTTTCGGCAGGGTTCGGGGTTTCGAGGGAAGTGGTGGGACCCCTCGCACGGGCGCTTCGCGGATGGACCGGTGGGAATCCCCTCTTCCTCACCTCCACCCTCGAACACCTGGTGGCCGAGGGTCGCCTGCGCAGGGTGGGTGAACGCTGGACCGGGTGGAACCTCACGGAGCTCGAAACCCCCGGATCCCTTCGCGGCGTGATCCTGGCGCGCCTCGGCCCCCTCACCCGGACGGCACGGGGCGTGGCCGACATGTGCGCGGTACTCGGTACCCGGGCCCGGTTCCCCGTGCTCCGGGAGTGCATGGGGATCGAGGACTCCGAGCTCCTCGCCGCCCTCGACGAACTCGGCGAGATGCGGATCCTGGAGGAGGATGCCGAGGGGGGCGAGGTGGTCTACCGGTTCCGTCACCCCCTGGTCCAGGAGCTTGTCCACTCCGAACTCGGCCTGGCCCGGTCCCGCCTCCTGCACGCCCGCGCGGCCCGCGTCCTGGAACGGCTCCTGGGGAGCCGGGCGCTCCAGCGCGCCGAGGAACTCGCACCCCACATCCTCCACGCAGGGTCCGAGGTGAACGCCGACGAGGGTGCGAGATACCTCGCCGCGGCCGGTACCCAGGCACTCCGGGCCTTCGCGCTTCGCGAGGCAGACCGGTTCCTGGCCGGAGCCCTGGAGCTCCTTCCCGACGACGGCACGCCGGACCGGGACCGGGAGCGCCAGCGGCTCCTGGTGGAGCGGGCCCGCGCCCTGCAGCGGCTCGGTCGCATGGAGGAAGCGGACCAGCTCCTCTCCGACGCCCTCGGGCGGGCCCGCGCCCTGGAGGACCCGGAGGAGGAGGCCCGCGTCTTCCGCCGGCTCGGACTCGGAGCCTTCCGGGGGGGCAACCCCCAGGCCGCGCTGGCCCTCTGGACCGAGGGGCTCAAGGCCGCTCGCCAGGTCGGAAGCACGCGCCTCGAAGCCCGGCTTCGCCTCGCGTGCAGCGCCTGCCTCCAGGAGCTCACGCGGCACGAGGATGCCCTCGAGGAGGCCCGGAGCGCGCTTCGGATCGGGAACGAGTCCGCCGACGACGTGATCCGGGTCTCGGCGCACCGGACCCTTCTCCTCCTTCACACCTGGTCCGGCCCTCCGGGGGAAGCCCGGGCACACGGCGCCGAGGCCCTCCGGCTGGCCGAGGAGTCCGGTGACACGGTGACACGCTTCACCGTCCGGTGGGCCCTCGCCGTGCTCGAGGGGCTCACGGGGAACGCCGAGGGGGTCCGGGCCCAGCTCGACCACGCCTGGCCCATGGCCCGGGAACTCGACGCCCCGATCCTGCGTCTCCAGCTCGCCGAAATCGAGATCGAGTACGCCGCAGGGGTCGGTGAATGGGACCGGGCCGCCGACCTGGCCGAGGAATCCGTGCAGATGGCCCGGGCCCTGAACCAGCGCCTCATGCTCCCGAGGCTTCTCGTGGCCTCCGGACTCTTCCGGCTGGGAAGGGGGGAGCTGGAACGGGCCAAGGCGGAGCTCGACGAGGCCTGGGACTGGGTCGAATCGGATCGCGACGGCGGGCCGGCGGCCACGCATCTCTCGATTCTCGTCCGCTCCGGACGGGCGGCCCTCCTTTCTTCCCTCGGGGAATGGGAGGAAGCGATCCGGGTCGCCGAAGAGGGGCTCGCCCTGGCGGACCGGGGAGGATACACGGCGTGGGGGGTCTATCGCCTCCTCCCCATCATCGGCGAAGCCTCGATGCACGTTCGTGACCTCGAGCGCCTGGCCCGGGTCACGGTCCGCCTCCGACGCGACGCGGAACGGTTCGAGCATCGCCTGGCGGACATCTGGGCCGACGTGGGGGACGCCATGCTCGCCTGGCTCTCCGGCGACGTGGAACGCGGTGCGGAACGCATGGCGGCGTCCGCAGAGCGCCTCGAGGCGGTGGCGAGCATTCCGGATGCGGCGAGGCTCAGGCGCCAGCTTGCGGGCCGGCTCGCGGACCTGGGAGACCGGGATGCGGCGATCCGGGAGCTCCGCCGGGTCCACGACATCCTTGCCGGGCTCGGTGCCCGCCCGGAGCTCGAGAAGGCCCGGGGTCAGTTCCGGGAAGTAGGCGCACGCCCACCCAGCCGTACCGGGTCCGCAGGCTCCGGCCTCCTGTCGGAGCGGGAGCTCGAGATCGCCCGCCTCATCGGCGACCGGATGTCCAACAAGGCGATCGCCCGCGAACTCGGGATCTCACCGCGCACGGTCGGAACGCACCTCTCGAACATCTTCAGAAAGCTCGAGGTGGATTCGCGGACGCGCCTGGGCGACCTGGTCCGGGAAGGCTCCCTCGACGGCGCCTGACCGCGTCCGCCGCACCTCCCCGCTACCAGACCAGCCCGCTACCACACCAGGTGGAAGCGGTCCTGCCTCCGGAACACCCAGTGGCGCTCCCCCGCCTCGTCCAGGTAGGCCTCCTCCTCCTGCATGCAGCGCACCGCCTTTCCTCCCCACTCGGGCACGGACACCGTGGCCTGGAGTTCGATGGAGTGCCAGGTGGAGGGGCGAAGCCGGGCATCCCCGCGCACCGGGACACCATCCTGCGCATCCCAGCGACCGATCAGGGGACCTGCGCCGTGGCCGTGGTCACCGATGGGGTGAGTGTAGATGGTGCCGCTCAGCCCCTCTTCCCGGACCCGCCCCAAGGCGAGGGCCAGGATCTCGTTCCCGGTCCGTCCGGGGTGCATCTCCTCGAGGAGGATGTCCTGCATCCGGTTCGACGCGGCAAGGCACATGCGGAGTCCCTCCGGGACCTCCGTCTCCCCCTCCCGGAGCACGTAGCCCATGTGCTGCGTGTCGGTGGCAAGCCCGTATGCGGTCACCCCGACGTCGGTCCAGAGGACGTCGCCTCGCTCGATGACCCCCCGGGCCGGCCCCTGGAAGGCGTCTCCGGCCCGCTGGAGGGACACGGACGGCTGGAACCACGCGGTCCATCCGAGCTCCCGGATCCGCTCCCGGAACCACCAGGCCACGTCGTCGGTGGTGGTGACCCCCGGGGTAACCACCGCGTTCGAGAAGGCCTCGGAGATCACGGCGTGCACCGTCTCCATGATCTCGCGGTACCGGGGCATCATTTCGGGGATGCGGTGGGCAAGGAACTCCACGGCGAGCATGGGCTCGCGCCGGACCCGGTCCACCCAGGGGCCGAGGGCCCGCTGCATCGCCTCCCACTCTCCGGCGCCGAGCCCGTCGGCGAAGGCCCAGTCCTCGTCGATGTTCACCACGATGTTCCGGGGCTCGCGCGCATCCACGAGCTCCCGGAGGAGGGCCCACTGCTCGTCTCCCCAGAGCTCACCGGTCGCCTGGGTCGGAGCGGGGCGGCTCGACCGGAAGGCCTGGAAGATCCCCCCCTGGTCTCCCCCGCCCAGCGCCAGGCGTTCGAAGGCGCCGCCCGGGGTCCGGTGGAAGACGTAGATCGAGCGCCTCCGGGCCGCGAAGGTGGTGGGAGCGCTGATCGCCCCGAACACCGGGTCCTCCCCGTACTCCCGCATCGAGAGGATCCACATCTCGACGTCGTACTCCTCCATCAGGGCCGGAAGCACCGCGGTGACCCGCTTCTCGACCCAGCGCTGACGTTCCGCCGCCTCCTCCCGCAGGGTGGGTACGGGATGAAAGCGCGCCGGCGCCGCCCCGGCATCGGGCACGGAGACCGGGGGCTGGGACCAGGCGACGGAGGGCGCGATGGGGAGGAGAACCAGGGCGGCGAGGACGGATCGCCCGGACCGCCGCCGTCCCGGTCCCCCTCCCCCCTCAGGCATCAGCGCGGTCCGGCCTCGGCCACGTCGGCCGGCACCCGGTCCTCGTAGCGCCGGAAGTTCTCCCGGAACATTTCGGCGAGCCGGAGCGCTGCCCGGTCGTACGACTCGGGGTCGGCCCAGGTGGACCGGGGCGTCAGAATGCTTCCCGGCACCCCCGGAATCTCGGTGGGCACGTGGAGCCCGAAGATCGGGTCCTTCTGCGTCGCGACCGTGTCCAGGTCACCGGCGAGGGCGGCGCGGACCATGGCACGGGTGTGGGCGATCCTCATGCGGCTCCCCACCCCGTAGCCCCCACCGGACCACCCGGTGTTCACGAGCCAGACCCGGGATCCGTGCTCCTGGAGCTTCCGGCCGAGCATTTCGGCGTACTCCGCCGGGTGCCGGGGAAGGAAGGGAGCCCCGAAGCAGGCCGAGAAGGCCGCCTTGGGCTCGGTCACCCCGCGCTCCGTTCCGGCCACCTTGGCGGTGTACCCGGAAATGAAGTGGTACATGGCCTGCTGGTGGCTGAGCCTGGCGATGGGAGGGAGTACGCCGAAGGCATCGCAGGTCAGGAACACGATGTTCTCGGGATGCCCACCCCGCCCCGGAAGCACCGCGTTGGGGATGTAGTGGATCGGGTAGGAGGCCCGTGTGTTCTCGGTGATCGACCCGTCGTCGAAGGCGATCCTCCGCTCCCCCTCGGTGAGGACCACGTTCTCGAGGATCGTCCCGAACATCTGGGTGGCCCGGAAGATCTCGGGCTCGGCCTCGGGCGAGAGGTTGATCACCTTCGCGTAGCATCCCCCCTCGAAGTTGAAGATCCCGTCGGGCCCCCACCCGTGCTCGTCGTCTCCGATGAGCCCGCGCTCCGGGTCGGCGGAGAGGGTCGTCTTCCCGGTCCCGGAGAGTCCGAAGAAGAGGGCGACGTCGCCCTGCTCCCCCACGTTGGCCGAGCAGTGCATGGGGAGGAGCCCCTGGTCGGGGAGAAGGAAGTTCAGGACCGAGAAGATCGACTTCTTGATCTCGCCGGCGTAGTTCGTTCCGCCGATGAGCACCTCGCGGGCGCCGAAGTTCACGGCCACGAAGGTCCCGGACCGGGTCCCGTGCCGCGCCGGATCCGCCTGCATCCCGGGAGCATGAAGGACGGTGAAGCCCGGCTTCATCTCGTGGAGATCCTCCGCGGCAGGGCGGAGGAACATGTTGTAGGCAAAGAGGTTGTGCCACGCGTTCGGGGTAATGACCCGGACGTTGATCCCCGCCTCGGGGTCCTCCCCCGCCCGCGCATCGCGGACGAAGAGCTCCTGTCCGTTCAGGTGGTCGATCACGTCCTCGCGGAGGGCCCGGAAGTGCTCCGGGTCCATGGGCACGTTCACCGCCCCCCAGTCGACCCGCTCCTCCACCGAGGGGTCGCGCACCACGAACTTGTCGTTCGGGGATCGTCCGGTGTGCGGGGTCGTGAGCGCCGCGAACCCGCCCATGTGGGCCATGCGACCCTCTCCGCGTCGGAGCGCCTCCTCGTAGAGCTCGACGGGAGAGAGGTTCCAGTGCACCGGACCGGCAGGGTCCAGCCCGTGAATGTCGAGCCCGTGCCGGCTCGCCGGCGTACCGGCGCGAGGGGCGTCCTTCACCTGTTGCGACATCTGATCGGTGTCCTCGAAGTCGAGTGGGGATGCTTTGCTGGGCGCCACGTGCCGCGACGCGGGTTTCCCGGGACTCGGGGGCCGCCCCTTCGGCGGACCCGGGCCCCGGGATCGGATGGTCAGACCGTTAAGTTTGGGGCTAATGCCGCTGCGCGTCCACCGAGGCGACGGTGACGAGGTTCACGATGTCCTGGGTCGTGGATCCCCGCTGGAGGACGTGGACCGGGCGCGCCATGCCGAGGAGCACCGGACCGATGACCTCGGCGCCGCCCAGCTGCGACAGGAGCTTGTACGAAATGTTGGCCGAGGCAAGGTTCGGGAAGACCAGCACGTTCGCCGGTTCCCGCAGGTCACTGAAGGGGTAGCTCCCCTGCAGGAGATCGGCATTCACCGCCGTGTCCGCCTGCATTTCCCCGTCCACCGCCAGTTCCGGCGCCAGCACCTTCACCTGCTCCACCGCTCGCCGGACCTTCGTGGACGCCGGGTGCCGCGCGGATCCGAAGTTCGAGAACGAGAGCATGGCGATCCGGGGCACGATCCCCAGGTCCTGGACGAAGCGGGCGGAGAGGAGCGCCACCTCGGCAAGCGTCTCGGCGGTGGGATCAATGTTGACGGTGGTGTCGGCGAAGAAGAGGGGGTCGCGGTTCCGGAGGGCCACCATGTAGAGTCCGGCTACCCGGGACACCCCCGGAGCCGTGCCCAGCACCTCGAGGGACGGCCGGAGGACCTCGGGGTAGTTCGACTCCACCCCGGCCACCAGGGCGTCGGCGTCGCCGCGACGCACCATCATCGCCCCGAAGTAGATGGGCTTGTACAGGTTCGACCGGGCTTCGGCGAGGGTCAGCCCCTTCCGCTTCCGGTGGTCGTGAAGCTCCTCGGCGTAGGCGTACCGGAGCTCGTCCTCGAGGGCCGGGTGGACGATCTCGACACCCTTCAGGTCCACCCCCAGCGCCTGGGCGCGGGGCTCGATCTTGTGCGGCTTCCCCACGAGGACGGGGCGCGCGACCCCCTCCTCCACGATCTGGGCCGCGGCCCGGATGACGCGGTCGTTCTGGCCATCGGCGAGAACCACCCTCGGCGGGCTCCTGCGCGCCCGGTTCGTCAGGTGACGCATGACCTCCCGGCCGGGTCCGAGGGAAGCCATGAGACGGTCCCGGTACTCATCGAGGTCGATCTCGATGCGCGCGGCTCCCGTCTCCATTGCCGCCCGGGCCACGGCAGGGGCGACGTAGAAGAGCACGCGGGGATCGAAGGGCTTCGGAATGATGTACTCGGGGCCGAACTGGAACTTGGCGCCCGCGTACGCGCTGGCCACCGACTCCGGCGCCTCGCTCCGGGCAAGCTCCGCCAGGGCCCGGGTGGCCGCCATCATCATCTCGGCGTTGATCTCGGTGGCGCGGACGTCGAGCGCCCCCCGGAAGAGGAAGGGGAACCCCAGGACGTTGTTCACCTGGTTCGGGTAATCCGACCGCCCGGTGGCGATGATCGCATCCGAGCGTACCTCGAGGATCTCCTCGGGAAGGATCTCCGGGTCCGGATTCGCGAGGGCGAAGATCACCGGATCCCGGGCCATCCGTGCGATCTGCTCCTTCGACACGGCCCCCTTCCCCGACAGGCCGACGAAGACGTCGGCGCCCTCGATCACGTCATCCAGCGTGCGGTGGGGCGTCTCGTTGGCGAACCGCGCCTTGTAGGGGTTCATCCCCTTCGTGCGGCCGGCATGGATGACCCCCTCGCGGTCCACCTGGAAGATGTGCTCTCGCGGCACCCCCAGGCGCACCAGGTGCTCCCCTGTCGAGAGTGCCGAAGCCCCGGCACCCGTGAAGACCACGCGCACGCGGTCCAGCGGCTTCCCGACGAGCTCCAGCGCGTTCAGCAGTCCGGCGCCCGCGATGATCGCGGTACCGTGCTGGTCGTCATGGAAGACCGGGATCCGGAGGGTGGCCTTCAGGCGCTCCTCGACGATGAAGCAGTCGGGAGACCGGATGTCTTCCAGGTTGATCCCTCCCACCGTCGGTTCGAGGAGCTGGCAGAACCGGATCACGTCTTCGGGGTCCTCGCTCGCCACTTCGAGATCGAACACGTCGATCCCGGCGAAGCGCTTGAAGAGCACGCCCTTCCCCTCCATGACCGGCTTCGACGCAAGGGCGCCGATGTTCCCGAGGCCGAGGACCGCCGTGCCGTTCGAGACCACGGCGACGAGGTTTCCCCTTGCCGTGTAGCGGAACGCCTCGTCGGGATTGCGCTCGATCTCGAGGCAGGGCTCGGCAACACCCGGGGAATAAGCCAGGGATAGCTCGCTCTGCGTGGCAACCGGTTTCGTCGGCACGACCTCGATCTTTCCGGGTCGACCTTCGGAATGGTAGTCCAGGGCGGCCTGTCGGCGACGGCTCATCGGCCCTCGGGAATGGGTGCGCGAAGGGGGGAGGGTGCTTCGGGAGAAGGAGGTAGGGTATTTTCGTGGAAGGGGAGTGTCAATCGAGCCCCCCAGGTCCGACCACCCTCGTTGAGCACTGACCCGTCGAATGCTCCCGTGCCGCACCAACCACCGAACCCCGGAAGCACCCGGGCGCCGCCGGGCCGGATCGCGTTCGTCGCCGCTCTTCCTGGTACCGATCGTCCTGGCCCTTCTGGCCCCGCGGTCCGCGGTGGCCCAGGACTGCCCGGACGGACGGGTCTCCCGGATCTTCATCGACAACCACTCGGTCTTCGATCCCGCCTCGATTCCGGATGACCGTCGCATCCGCTGGGCCTACCGTCTCGCCAACCGGATTCATGTCCGGACGCGCCCGGGGTTCATCGAGGACGAGATGCTCCTCCGGACCGGCGACTGCTACGACCCGGCACTGGCGCGCGAGAGCGCCCGGATTCTCCGGGAGTTCCGGTTCATCGCCTCGGCCGATGCCTACTCGGTCCGTCAGCCCGACGGTTCCCGCCACCTCCTGGTCGAGACCCGCGACGAATGGACCACGAAGCTCGCTGGCGACGTGGAGTTCGACGGACGCCCGAAGCTTCGTGGCGCCTCGATCACCGAAGAGAACTTCCTCGGCCGAGGGGTCCTGGTGGCCGCGTTCTACCTGGAGCGGGAGGAGCGCCGCGACGTGGGAGGGCGCCTCGAGGTCCCGGGGGTCCGGGGCTCGAACTGGGACCTGGGCCTGTCGGGCGCGCGCACCCGGGTGGGCCCCGCCTGGTCCCAGGAGATCATTCACCCGTTTGTCGGGGAGGTGGGGACCTTTGCCCTGAGGCAGCGCGTGGCCTTCCGCCGTGACCTGCATACCTGGACCCTTCCCCCGGGGGAGGCCTGGACACACCTCGTCGCCCCTGTCGAGGGAGGTCGGCTCGAGGTGGCCTCGGCGCGGCGATTCGGGGAGCCCGGGCGGTACGCCATGGTGGGGGCAGGTGCGTCGCGGGAGTGGATCCGGTCCGGGTCCCTCCCCGAGGTCGAGGGCGTCCGCAACGGCGATTTCAGCGACCGCACGCCGGTGCCGGACTCGATTTCCGCCCCCCTGGCCGGCCAGCTCGCCCACCGCGATGTCCTTCGCCTGAGTCTCCTCGCCGGGGCGCGCCGCCTTCGTTACGAGGAACGTCGGGGGCTCGACGCCCTGGCGGGGGTGCAGGACGTTCCGGTCGGAACGGAGGTCCTCCTCTCGGTGGGGCCGTCCGTGCGCATCGGAGGTCGGCGTGGGACCGAGGTTCCGAACCCGCAACACGACTTCTTCGTCCGGACCGACCTCTTTGGCGGGTTCGCCTCGGGTCCATGGGTCGGGCACATGCACCTTTCGGTCGAGGCCCGCAGGCTCCTCGGCGAACCCGCGACCGGGCCCGCCGGCTCCCGCGACGTGCTGGCCGAAGGCCACGCCTTCCTCTACCGGCAGCTCACGGCGCCCGTCCCCCAGACGCTGGTGCTTCGGGGTGCATTCCAGGGGGGATGGCGAACGGATCTTCCGTTCCAGCTCACCCTCGGGGGGCCGGACGGGATCCGCGGGGACCCGGACACCGCGTTTCCCGGTGCCCGACGGGGGATCGTCACCCTCGAGAACCGGATCCCCTTCCGATCGCCCGCCCCGGACCTGGTGGACACCGGACTCACCCTCTTCACCGACGTGGGTCGAATGCTCCCCGGGGATGCACCCTGGGGGGTGGATTCAGGGCTCCGCGGGGCCGTGGGTGCGGGCCTCCGGCTCGGGTTTCCCGCCGGGAGTTCGGCAGTGGTCCGGATCGACCTCGCCTTCCCGGTGGGCCCGGGAGCGGGAGGCCCGCAGCTCCGGATCCAGGCCCGGGAGTGGATCGGGTTCATCGACGCGTTCGAGCACATGCCGCTCGGACGCGCCCGACGGAGCGGGGTGCGGGCCCAGTTCCCCGGGGTGAACCGGAATCCCGCATCCCGGTAACGGCGTCGGATCCGATGAGCCTGTTCTTCGCCACAGCCATCCTCTCCGTGGGGACCGACCTCGAGGTTCCAGGGCGCGTGGTCGCCCTCGCCGTGGCCGCGGCCCTGCATCTTCCGGCCGCGCTCCTTCTTCCCTGGCTCGACGCGCTTCTCCTCTCCGGCGACGCCCCGTCCGACGCGCGCCTGGGAGGCCTCGCGACCCCGGGGCCTGCCCTCCTCGGTGCCCTTCTCTGGGGCTGGAAGGCCACGGCTGGCCGTCACGCCCGGGTTTTCCATCCCATCGATCTCGTTCTCGGGGCCGCCGCCGTCGTGGTGGTACTCCTCCTCCCCCTCTCCCTGCTCCAGCAAGCCGACGCCTCCACCGGTCCCCTCCTCGGCGGACTCCTCGGGGCCGGCCTTGCCGCCTGGGTCGCGGCCGCACGGCTCGGGGTGGCCCTCCTTCCCCGTGACCGACCGCCGGTCCCCCGGGATGGGGCCGCCGAGCGTACGGGCGGTCCTTCCCGCGCCGGAGCGACAGCCCCCTTCGCCCTCTCGGCGATCCTCGTGGTCCTGGCGGCGCACGCCCCCGCATCCGCCGGGATCGCGGGCGCCGCGCTGGCTCTCGCCTTCGTGGTCCGGGGCCGCGGTGGGCCGGCGGTCCTCGGGGCGCACGCCCGGTTCGCTGCGCACGCGCTTCGGAGCCGGAAGGAAGCGGGAGCTTCCCCCGACGGAGACACTCCCCCCCGCTGGGTCCTCGAGGCGGTGGGGGAAGCGGACTCCCCGACGCCCCCGGCTGCCGTGCCCGGGATCCTCGCGACGCGCCTTCGGGGCGCGGCCCGGATCGGCTGGCTGGTCCTTCTGCCGGGCGGACCGGCCTTCGTGCACCGATCCCTGGCCCGGACCTGGGAGACGCGTCTGTCCGGGGCCCGGACGCTGGGTCGAACGTCGACCCCCCTGGCGACTCATCTCCACCTGGATCTGGACGGTGAACGGTTCGTGCTTCTCCTCGCGCATCCGGGAGGTGAAGGGGTGGCCTTTGACGGTGATGGGGGGTCTTGATACCTTTGAAGGTCATACGAATCCATCGAACCCGGGCCGTGCCGCCCGCACCCCACCGGGGTAACTCCATGCCCCGGAACACCTTGCATTGCCCGCTCGCCCCGGCGACCTCCCCCTCTCCCTGAACGAGGCTGTGCGGAACGGATGTTTTCGTCTTCCCGCGGACTGGATTCCTTCGATCAGTACCTGCAGGACGTAGAGAAGTACCCCCTCATCCAGGATCCGGAAGAGGAGCGTGCCCTCGCCCGTCGTGCCCGTGCGGGTGACAAGGAAGCCGCCGAGCGCCTCGTGACGGCGAACCTGCGGTTCGTCATCTCGTACGTGAAGAAGTACCAGGGCCGGGGACTCGGCCTCGCGGAGCTCGTGTGCATCGGAAACGAGGGCCTCCTCAAGGCGGTCAAGAAGTTCGATCCCGACAAGGGGGTCAAGTTCATTTCCTACGCCGTCTGGTGGATCCGCCAGACCGTGCTCCAGGCGCTCGCGGAGCAGACCCGGTCCGTCCGCATCCCGCTCAACCAGAACTCGAACCTGGCCCGCCTCGCCCGGACCGACACGGCGCTGACCCAGACCCTCGGTCGCTCGCCCACGGACCAGGAGATCGCCGAGGAGATGGACGAGCCGGTGGAGACCGTTCGGGCCCTCCGGCGCGTGGCGGCAAGCGAGCTCTCGCTCGACGCCCCCGTGGACCGGAGCGACCGCGACAGCGCCTCCTTCGGCGAGCGCTTCGCCGGGATCGAGAACGGCGACATCGAGGAGAACGTGGAAGCTTCGGCCCGGCGCGATTTCCTCGAGTCCATGTTCGAGAGCTACCTGACCGAACGGGAACGGAAGATCCTCTACCTGTACTACGGCCTGGACGACGGAGAGGAGCGGACCCTCGAGGAAATCGGCTCCCTTCTGGGCGTGACCCGCGAGCGCATCCGCCAGATCCGGAACCGCGCCTTCGAGAAGCTGCGCGAGAGCCCCCACGGGGAGTCGCTCTCGGCCTTCTGGAGCGCGAACTGAACTGACGCCGCCGCCGGACAGCCGGGGTCCACGCGGACGTGGACCCCGGCCGCCGATCAGGCCGCCACTTCCTCGGCGAAGGCCTCCTCGGAGTCTCCCGTTCCCTCCGCGTCCGCACGGCGCCCCGAGAGGAGAATGAGCTCCCGGGCGTGCACCTCCGCGGTGGGGATCGTGACCCCGTCGCGCTCGTAGCTGTCGTACTCGAGTCGACCCTCCACGTAGACCCGGTCCCCCTTCCGGACGTACTCCTCGGCGAAGGCGGCCATCCGGTTCCAGAGGGTGACCCGGTGCCAGGCGGTCCGCTCCTGGGGGTTCTCCCCGCCGGTGCGGTAGTTCGTGGCCACGGAAATGTGGGCGACCTTCGTCCCGCCCTGGGTCTGGCGCACGTCGGGGTCCCGCCCCACGTGTCCCACCAGGACGATCCTGTTCACGGACCGGCTCATCGTTCCTCCTCGGGTTCTCGCGTTCGCCCTCCCCCGGGGCCCCATCCGGGCCCGAGCATTTCGGAGGGAGGCTTGGTGCGCGAACGATCGTCCCGGGGCGTGGGCGCCCCCATGGCGAACGGGGACTACTTGCAGGCGTACCAGGATCCGCCCACCCCCGTGTCCACGCGAAGGGGGACCCGGAGCTCCATGGCGCCCTCCATTTCGGTGACCACGAAGCTTCGGAGCTCCTCCACCCGTTCCTCCGGCACCTCGAAGACCAGTTCGTCGTGCACCTGGAGGAGGAGCCTCGCACCGGGTGCAGCCGCCTCGAGCCCCCGGTCCACCCGGAGCATGGCCTCCTTGATCAGGTCGGCGGCCGTCCCCTGGATCGGGGTGTTCTGCGCGACCCGTTCTCCGAACTGGCGCACGTTCCAGTTCTTCGACTGGAGTTCCGGGATGTAACGACGCCGCCCCGAAAGGGTCTCCACGTATCCCTTTTCCCGGGCCATCTCGACCTGTGCGTCGAGGAACCCCCGCACCCCGGCGAACCGCTCGAAGTACCGGGCAATGAAGTCTGCGGCCTCCTCGCGGGTAATCCCGAGCTGGCGGGCCAGCGAGAACTCTCCCTGGCCGTACAGGGTGGCGAAGTTGATCGTCTTCGCCCGGGCCCGCTGCTCGGCGGTGACCGCGTCCAGCGGCACGTCGAAGATCACCGACGCGGTCTGCCGGTGCACGTCCCGGTCCTCGCGGAAAGCCGTCACGAAGGCGTCGTCGCCGGACACATGGGCCAGGATCCGGAGCTCGATCTGCGAATAGTCGGCGCCGAGGAACACGTTTCCTTCGGCGGGGACGAAGCCCTTGCGGATCTCGCGCCCGATCTCGGTCCGGATCGGAATGTTCTGGAGGTTCGGGTCCGACGACGAGAGCCTGCCGGTGGCCGCCACCGTCTGGTTGAAGGAGGTATGGATGCGACCCGTTTCGGGATGCACGAGGCGCGGGAGGGCGTCCACGTAGGTGGAGCGGAGCTTCTCCAGCTGCCGGTACTCCATGAGGCGCATCGGGAGGGTGTGCCCCTGGGCCGCCAGCTCCTCGAGTACCGAGGCGTCGGTGGAGGGACCCGTCTTCGTGCGGCGGATGACCGGGAGCCCGAGCCGATCGAAGAGGATCTCCCGGAGCTGGGGGTTCGAGTTGATGTTGAACTCGGTCCCGGCCTCCTTCCAGATCTCTTCCGTGAGGTCTTCGAGCTGGGCGGCGAGGCGCCCGCTCATGGCCCGGAAAAAGGGCGCGTCGATCCGGATCCCGTTCCACTCCATGCGCGCGAGGACCGGTACCAGGGGCATCTCGAGCTCCCGGAAGAGCTGGACGAGCCCCTGCTCTTCCAGCTGGGGCTCGAAGTGCTCCCGGAGCCGGAGGGCCAGGTCCGCATCCTCGGCGGCGTACTCGGTGGCTCGCTCGAGCTCGACCTGGGCGAAGGGAATCTGCGCGCGCCCCTTCCCGGTCACCTCCGAGTAGGCCACCGGGGTGTAGCCGAGCAGATCCGTGGAAAGGGCGTCGAGCCCGTGACTCCGCCGCCCCGGATCGAGGACGTAGGAAGCCACCATCGTGTCGAAGGCGACCCCGCGGAGTTCCACCCCCGCCCGCCGGAGCACCAGGAGATCGTACTTGAGGTTCTGCCCCGTTTTCGGGAAGTCAGGATCCTCCAGGAGCTCCACCAGGGGGCGCATCTCCGCACCCCCGAGCGGGGGAAGGTTCGGCGGGTCCGGGCGCTCGTCCCCGCCATCGAGGAGGTCCGCGGGAGGAAGCTCGTGGGCCAGCGGAAGGTACACCCCCGATCCTGCCTCCCAGGAAAGGGAGATCCCCACGAGCTCCGCCCGCATCGGCTCGGTGGAGGTGGTCTCCGTGTCCACCGAAACCTGCCCCGCAGCCCGGATCCCCGCCACGACCTCCGCCACGGCGCCGGGATCCGTCACCGCCCGGTAGTGAACCTCGCCCCCACCGGGCGCCTCCGGGCCCTCCGAGGGGTCGGTGAAGCGCTCGATGAGGCTCCGGAACTCGAGCTCGACGAAGAGCTTCCGGAGCCGCGCCCGATCGGGCTCCCGGACCCGGAGGCGGTCGAGGTCGAGCTCCACCGGCAGGTCCTTCCGGATCGTGACGAGCCGCCGCGACAGGCGGACCTGGTCCGCATGCTCCGTGAGCGCCTCCCGGGCCCGCTTCCCGGAAAGCCCCGGTGCCGCCTCGAGGAGTGCATCCAGGGAACCGTATTCCTCGAGGAGTTTCACCGCCGTCTTCGGGCCGATTCCCGGGGCTCCGGGAACGTTGTCAGAGCTGTCGCCGATGAGCGCCAGGAAGTCCACGACCTGGTGCGGGGGGACCCCCAGGCGGTCCGAGGCGTTCGACGGACCCACCCACTCCTCCTGCACCCCCGTGGGCCCTCCCCGCCCCGGGTTCAGGAGGCTCACCCGGGGCCCGATGAGCTGGTAGAAATCCTTGTCGCCGGACACGATCACGGTCTCGAGCCCGGCTTCCGTCGCCTTCAGCGCCAGGGTCCCGATCACGTCGTCGGCCTCGAACCCCTCGAGCTCCACCACCTCGTCGTTCATCCCCGCCACGAACTCCCGAATCCGGGGGAGAGACTCGGCGAGCTCCGCGGGCATCTTCTCGCGGGTGGCCTTGTACTCCGGATAGAGCTCCTCCCGCTCGCTCATCCCGGCGTCGAAGACCACCGCCAGGTAGTCGGGAGCGTGCTCCTCCCGGATGCGGAAGAGGAAGTTGGCGAAGCCCCAGGGCGCGGAGGTGTTCTCTCCCTTTGAGTTCGTGAGGGGCCGGTTCACGAAGGCGAAGAAGGCCCGGTAGATGAGGGCGTACCCGTCGATCAGGAAGAGGCGCTTCGCCTGCGTGCCCCCGGACTCGGCTGCGGAATCGGACATGGCGTCGGATGGATGCTGGATGTGGGGCCGGGACCGTTCCCGGGGAAACGCGAAAGGGCCGCCCCGTGCCTCGGGACGGCCCCTCGCCAGTTCGTGCTCCCGGGCGTCAGCGACGACGCCAGGGGGTCGAAACCCTGTCCGGACTCAGCGCGCCGCGCCGACGGTGTGCAGGGTGTCGATCATCTTCTGGGCCGACTCCTCCATGTCAATGACGAGGGAGTCGATCCGGGAGACGAAGTAGTTGTGCGCGATGCTCACCGGAATGGCGATGGCGAGACCCGCCGCCGTGGTGAGAAGCGCCACCTTGATCCCTCCGGCCACCAGCGTCGCCTCCACCTCACCGGCCACCTCGATGGCCTGGAAGGCGATGATCATTCCGATCACGGTTCCGAGGAAGCCCAGGAGCGGAGCGATGTTCGTGAGGGTCGCGAGAATCACGAGCCCGCTCTCGAGCTTGGAAAGCTCCAGGAGGCCCTGGTTCTCGATCGCCTTCATCACGCGATCCGTTCCCTCGTGGCGCCGCTCGAGACCTGCGAAGAGGATGTTCGCCGCCGGCGAGTCCGACTCCTGGCAGACCTTCATGGCCTCGTCGATCTTCCGTTCGGCCAGGAGCTGGTTCACCTCGTTCAGGATCTTCTTCGTCCGGGCGCTCTTCGCCATCAAGTCAAAGAACTTCCAGATGATGACGAGGATTCCGATGAGGAGGCAGATCCCCAGGGGCCAGCGCATGAAGCCCATTTCGTCCCAGACGAACGAGGCGAGCTCGCCGAGGGTTGCATCGGCAAGGTCGACGACCCCCGATGCCTGGAGGAGCGCGCCGTGAAGCTGTGTGAGACCGACCAAGGGGACCTCCCGCCGTTGGGTTGCAGGTCTGTGTTTGACTGCCTTCTCCGGCTGCGGTCAGGCGCCGGCAGGCATGACTTCGGGTTCAGGAAGGTCGCATAATGAGACCCGCCCTCCAAGCTGTCAAGAGCGGTTCGAGACCGCCGTGGGGATCTTGTTACAGGCGACCTCCCGCCCCGTTCCATCCGGGGTCGCCTCCAGCCCGGGTACCTCCACCGCGCAGCTCGCATCCCGATCCGGGTACCAGCAGCGGGGGTGGAAGGGGCACCCGGACGGGGGATCCACCGGGCTCGGCACGTCTCCCTCGAGGACGATCCGGGCCCGCACCTCGCGGTGACCGGGGTCGGGACGCGGCACCGCCGACAGGAGTGCTCTCGTGTAGGGATGCTTCGGATCGCGGTAGAGCGTCTCCGCCGGCCCCATTTCGACGATCCGCCCCAGGTACATCACCGCCACCCGGTCGCTCACGTGTTCGACCACGGCCAGGTCGTGGGCAATGAAGAGGTAGGTGAGGCCGAGTTCCTGCTGAAGGTCCTTCAGGAGGTTCACGACCTGGGCCTGGACCGAGACGTCGAGCGCGGAGACGGGTTCGTCGCAGACGATGAAGTCCGGCTCCACCGAGAGGGCCCGGGCGATCCCGAGCCGCTGCCTCTGTCCGCCACTGAACTCGTGGGGGTAGCGGTCCGCGTGCTCCGGAAGGAGCCCAACCCGATCCAGGAGCTCGTCGGCGCGCCGCTTCCGGCCCCGGGCGTCCCCGTGCAGGCCGTGGACCCTGAGGACCTCGGTGAGCATGTCACCCACCGTGAGGCGCGGATTGAGCGATGAAAACGGGTCCTGGAAGACGATCTGTGCCCTGCGGCGGAGTGCCCGCAGGTCGCGCTCTCCCATGGCCCGGACGTCCTGGCCCCGGAAGTGGATCTCTCCCGAGGTGGGCTCGATGAGGCGGAGAATGGCCCGCCCCGTGGTGGACTTCCCGCACCCCGACTCGCCCACGAGCCCGAGGGTTTCGCCGGGGTAGAGGTCGAAGGAGACCCCGTCCACCGCCTTCACCTGGGCCCGCCGGCCCGGAAGGAGCCCCCGGCCCTTCCCTCGAACCGGAAAGTACTTGACCAGCTTCCGCACCGAGAGGAGCGGCGCCTCGCCCCCGTCCCGCAGCGCCCCGCTCACCCTCGGCCCCCGGCCACGTTCGCCTCCGCCTCGAGCCAGCACCGGCTGCTCCGCCCCGAGTGCGCTCCCTCCACCGGAAGGAGCGGAGGGGCCTCGGCGCACCGTTCCCAGGCCTCGGTGCACCGCGCCCGGAACCGGCATCCGGTTGGCCAGCTCACCGGGCTCGGCACCGTCCCCTCGATGGGCCGGAGTCTCCGCCCACGGTCCTCGATCCTCGGAAGGGAATCCAGGAGACCCCGGGTGTACGGATGCCGGGGATCCCGGAAGATCTCCTCCACCGTCCCCGATTCCACGACCTGGCCGGCGTACATGACGAGGACCCGGTCACAGACCTCCGCCACGACCCCCAGGTCGTGGGTGATGAGGAGGATCGCCATGCCGCGGCGGACCCGGAGCTCGGCCAGGATGTCCAGGATCTGCGCCTGGATCGTCACGTCCAGCGCCGTGGTGGGCTCGTCGGCGATCAGGAGGTCGGGCTCGCACGAGAGCGCCATGGCGATCATCACCCGCTGGCGCATCCCCCCCGAGAGCTGGTGCGGATACTCGTCGAAGCGCTGTTCCGGCTCGGGAATCCCCACCTCCCGGAGCGCCGCGACTCCGGCGGCCCGGGCCTCGGCCCGCCCCATCTTCCGGTGGAGGCGCAGGGCCTCGCGGATCTGGTCCCCCACCGTGTAGACCGGGTTCAGGGAGGTCATGGGCTCCTGGAAGATCATCGCGATCTCGTTTCCGCGGATGCGACGGAGTTCGCCCTCTCCAAGGTCCGTCAGTTCCCGCCCCCGGAACCGGATGCTCGACCCCTCGACGATCCGCCCCGGGGGGCGGGGAATGAGTCCCATGATCGAAAGGGAGGTCACCGTCTTCCCGCACCCGGACTCCCCCACGATCCCCACCGTCTCTCCGGGGTGCACCTCGAAGGAGACCCCGTCCACCGCCCGGGCCGTCCCGGCGTCGGACGAGAACCAGGTCCTGAGCTCCCGGACCTCGAGGAGGGGTGCGGTGGCGCGATTCCCGGTCGCGGACACGGGCTCAGCTCCGCTGGCGCGGGTCCAGGGCATCCCGAAGCCCGTCCCCCGCCAGGTTGAAGGAAACCACCGTGAAGACGATGGCAAGGCCCGAGAAGGTGGAAATCCACCAGGCCCCGAGAAGGTTGTTCCGCCCGTCGGCCACGATGGTCCCCCACGAGGGGGTAGGCGGCTGAACCCCCATCCCCAGGAAGGAAAGACCGGCCTCGAGCACGATCGTGTCGCCGATCCCGAGGGTGGCCGCCACGATCACCGGGGCGAGAACGTTCGGAATCACGTGGCGAAGGATGATCCGGGGGCGCGAGAACCCCAGCGCCTTCCCGGCCTGGATGAACTCCCGCTCCCTGAGGCTCAGGACCTCCCCACGCACGATCCGCGTCACCTGGGGCCACTGGGTGAGCCCGAGCACCGCAACGATCAGGAAGATGGATGGCTCGAAAAGCGCGATGATCGTGATCAGGAGGATGAGGCGCGGAAAGGAGATGACCATGTCCACGAACCGCATGATCACCGAGTCCACGGCCCCGCCCAGGAACCCCGCCACCGCCCCCAGGAGCGTCCCTATGGTGATGGAGATCGACACCGCAATGAGCCCGATGGAGAGCGAGACCCGCGAACCGTACAGGATCCTCGAGAACACGTCGCGGGCGAACTGGTCGGTACCCAGGGGGTGCTCGCCCGAGGGCGCCTGGAGCCGGGTGGTCACCAGGTCCCCCTGGAAGGCCGGGTCGAAGGGGGCGAGGAAGGGGGTGAGCACGGCCACCAGGTAGAGGGAGGCAATGGCGAGGAGCGCCGCCACGGCGGTCCGGTTCTTCCGGAAGGCTCGGGCGGCGAGCCCCCACTGGCTCCGGGAAAGGGGAAGGGGGTCGGGACCCTTGCGGGCGTCGCGCACCGCCCAGCTCCAGGCACCCGCGAGTACCCCGACGAGGGCCAGGAGCGCGAGCTGATGGTCCAGGGGGCCGGCCGGGGCAGCCACGACCCGTTCCCACCGGAACACCACCAGCGCGAGAAGCGCCACCCAGAGCGCCAGGGCGTACCCTCCGGCAGCCACCCGCCCCGCCAGGAGCTGGGGAAGCCCCGGGAGGACGGCGGCGAGCCCCACCCCCCCCCGGAGACGCGGACCCCGACGCACCCCCTCGGGAGCGCCGGCCTCCGCAAGGGCAAAGGGCCCCCCGAGGGTGCCGGCTCCGATCTCCCCCACCGGGGGCACCGGGTCGTCCCCCGGGCCCCTCTCCCCTGGAAGCCGCTGCGTCATCCGAGCCCCTCAGTCATAGCGGATCCGGGGGTCGATGACCGAGTAGAGGACGTCGGCCACCAGGTTTCCGATGACCACCATCACGGCGAAGATGAACGCCCCCGCCATGACCACCGGGTAGTCCCGGGCGAAGATGGCATCCACCACGAGCTTCCCCATTCCCGGCCAGGCGAACACGGTCTCGATGAAGACCGTCCCGCTGAAGAGGAAGGGAAGGTAGAGCCCGAGCAGGGTCACCACGGGGATGAGCGCGTTCCGGAGGGCGTGCTTGAAGATCACGGCCCGTTCGGGAAGCCCCTTGGCCCGGGCCGTCCGCACGAAGTCCTGCCGGATCACCTCCAGCATGCTCCCCCGCATGTACCGGGCGATCCCGGCCGCAAGGACGAGGGCCAGCGACATGGCGGGGAGTACGAGGTGCATGAGCCGGTCCCGGATCTGCTCCCCGGGGCTCAGGAAGCTGTACTCGATGCTGGTCATGCCCGACGCGGGGAACCAGATCGTCCATTCCCAGACGTTCCGGGCCACGAGGCTGAAGATCAGGATCAGCATCAGGGCGAGCCAGAACGAGGGCATGGAGTAGAAGAAGAGCGCCACGATGCTCAGCACGCTGTCGGTGCCCGTGTTCTGCCGCACCGCCTGGAAGATCCCGATCAGGATTCCCCCGACGAAGGCCAGGGTCATGGCCGCAAACGAGAGGACGAGGGTGTTCGGGAGGATCTGCCGGATCACGTCCAGCACCGGTTGGCTCCGGGCAAAGGAGACCCCGAAGTCCCCCCGGATCATGGCACCCATCCAGAGCAGGTACCGCTCGTGCACCGGCCGGTCGAGCCCCATGTTCCGCCGCATCTGCTCGAGGGCTTCCGGCGACACGGTGGGCGAGGTGTAGATCGCGACCGGGTCGCCCGGGGCGAGGTTCAGCACGAAGAAGACGATGGTGGCGATCCCCAGCACCAGGGGGACCGCACCGGCCAGCCTTCGGACGAGGAAGCTTCCCATGGGAGCGAGGCGCGCGGCGGCGGATCAGGGTCGAGGGCGACGCGAGGCCGGGAGCCGGCCCCGTGCCCTCACCGCCGACCCCGCTCCTCGGCCGGGATCCACCACTCGTGGATGTTCACCCACTCCCCGCGGACATCGAGAGCCACGTCCCGAAGGCGCACGTTCAAACCCGCCAGGCGCTGCGGGTAGAAGAGGAAGGTGTAGGGCTGCTCCCGGATGACCTCGTACTGGTACGCGCGCCAGAGGGGGAGCGCCTCCTCCCGGTCCACGATGAGCTGGAGCGTGTCCAGGAGAATGTCCAGCGCGGGGTTCCGGGTGGCGGACCAGCCGTAGGGCGTGTCCACCTTCGAGGAGTGGAAGAGGTTCGTGTCGTCCACCTTGAACTCGGTGACCCACCCCATGACCACCCCGTCGAAGTCCCGGAGCTCCACCGAGTTGATCTGGCTCAGGAGGGTGGCCCACTCCACCACCTGCGGGCGCACCGCCACCCCGATCTCCCGGAGCTGCGACTGCATGATCTCCGCCACGTCCTGCCGCTGCTGGTTCCCCTGGTTGTACTTGATGGAGATCTCCATCCGGGTGCCGTCCGCGCGCCGCCGGATCCCGTCCGATCCGATCTCGGACCAGCCCGCCTCGTCCAGGAGGCGCCGGGCCTCGTCGGGGTTGTACCGGAGCGAGTCGACGATCCCGGCGTAGTACGCGTAGTGGAACGGGGGCACGCCCGCGTTCGCCACCGTCCCGTACCCGCGAAGGAGCGCCTCGATGATCTGGTCCCGGTTCGTGCCCAGGGTGAGGGCCCTCCGGACCCGGGCGTCCTCGAGCTGCGGGCGCCGTCCGTTCCATCCCACGAAGACGTAGTTCCGGAAAATGAAGTCCCGGAACACGACCCGCTCCGCCGCCTGGATCTGGGGCACCTGGTCCGGCCCCGGCGCCACGTAGTAGTCCAGGTTCTCGGTCAGGAGCTCGGTGAGCAGGGTGGTCTGTTCGGGGATCACCCGGTAGACGTACCGGTCCAGGTAGGGCGGCCCTCCCACCGACTCCGGAAAGCCCGGGTTCCGGACGAAGGTCCAGGACTCGTCCTGGCGGTGCTGGGCGAACACGAAGGGCCCGTTCCCCACGGGGCAGCGGGTTCCGTACGGGTGCTGGGCAAGCTCCGAAGGCGGGACGTCTCCCAGCAGGTGCTCCGGCATGATGGGCGTGGAGCGCCACGGATCGAGCGGCTCCGCGTGGGGCTGGAGGTGGAAGCGCACCGTGTAGTCGTCCAGCACCTCGACGCCCCCTTCGCTCCGGTCGTAGTGGGTCCAGAACGCCGAGTTCGGAAACGCGGTGGCCGGGTCCACGGCGCGCCGGTACGTGAAGGCCACGTCGTGTGCGGTGGTGGGGGTCCCGTCGTGCCAGTGGATCCCCTCACGGATCCGGAAGGTGAGCTCGGTCCCGTCGTCGTTCCAGCTCCAGGACTCCGCCAGGTAGGGCTCGGGCTCGTACGCGGCGTTCAGCCGGACGAGCGACATCAGGTTCACGAAGAGCTGGTGCTGGTTCGCCGAGTAGTCCGACGAAACGAAGCCGTTCATCCCGTCGGCGATCTCCCCGATGGAGCCCACCACCGCCGTCCCCCCGTACCGCTCCCCCGTGGGCTGCTCGAAGCTCCCCACCCAGGCATCCACCTCCGGGAGCACGGCCCGGCAGAACTCCGGCATCCCCCGGAGCGCACGCTCGCCCCCGTCGCCACACCCTCCCACTCCAAGGGCCACGGCAAGGAGCCCCGCCACCCCGGGTCGCGACATCCGCGAGGGGAGGGAAGGGGTCCGTGGTGCGCTGCGAAAGGGAGCCGGGGTCTTCGTCATGGCGTGCGCTCGGGGATCCGGGAGGGCGTCCGAAACTCGCTAGGATGGATACTGCCTGAGGCGCGGGAACGCCATGCCCCCCCGGGTCATCGCTCCTGCGTATGCCAGGTCCGCCCCGGGTCCAGGTAACGGGACCGGAGCGACCGGGCGAGCCGCTCCTCCTCCGCCTCGAGTCCCGCCGCCCGCCTCCAGCTCCCCCCGAATGACCCGGCGAGGGCCGCCTCCACCGTCGACGCCACCCGGTCGAACGACGGAGCCGCGCCCAGGAGCTCCCGGAGGGTGATCCCGCCCTCTTCCCCCTCCCCTGCCCCCGCTCCCCCGGCGCCCCCCCCCGGCGCCTCGAGCGCCCGGAGCGCCACCACCGAACGGTCCAGGAGGAGCGATCCGTGCTGGAGCAGGGTCTCTCCGAACCTCCGCTGCGCGCTCCCCACGAGCTTCCGTCCCTCCGCCACCACCTCGCCCCGGGCCGGCGCCCCGAAGCAGGCCCCGGCGTCGAGGGGGAGGGCCCGCCCTTCCGGCTCGGCGAGGGTCCCACGCGCCCCCAGTGCCGCTACCGCCTCGACGAGTGCCCGGTTCACCTGCCGGTAGAGCGCCTTGAGGCTCCCGGGACCATGGACGGGGGCCACCACGGCGTAGGTGAGCTCCCGGTCATGGAGGACCTCCCGCCCCCCGGTGGGCCGCCGCACCACACCCACCCCCAGGCTCCGGAGCGCGAACGGATCGTAGCGCCCCCGGGCGGGCTGGTTCCGACCGAACGACAGGGTGGGACGGTCCCAGCGGTAGATCCGGAGCGTGGCCTCCCCCGGCCGGCGCCCGCGGGCCAGCGCCTCGTCCACCGCCATGTTCCAGGCGCCATCCTGCGGGGGATCCCTGAGGATGCGCCAGCGAAGCCCCTCCGGCGGGGCGGGCTCTCCGCCGGGCCCCTCCCGACGCGTGGGCAGGAGCTCAGCCCCGCCCGAGCTCGAGGGTCCCGCCGGGCGAGAGGAGCTCGACCCGGGCCCGGTCGCCCACGAGGGTCCGGAAGGCCGCCGGGTCCTGCTCGATCTCGGGGAAGGTCCCGTAGTGCATGGGGATCACCACCCGGGGCCCGATGAATTCCACCGCCCGGACCGCGTCGTCGGGGCCCATGGTGTAGTTGTCGCCAATGGGGAGAATCGCCACGTCCACCTTCCCCCGGAGGAGCTGCATGTCGCTCGTCAGGGCCGTATCGCCCGCATGGTACACCCGAACACCGTCCACGTGGAAGACGAATCCGCCCGGGGTGCAGGTCCAGGCGCCGGAGTCGTCACCGTGCACGTGGCCGCCGTGGAGCGCCGCGGTCATCTTGACCCGGCCGAAGGGGAAGTCGTAGCCGCCCCCGACGCCCAGGGCATGGAGCTTCTCGAGCCCCTTCGAGGCCGCGAACTGGATGATCTCGAAGCTCGACACGAGGGTCGCCCCGGTCCTTCGGGCCAGGGGAATCGCATCCTTGAAATGATCCGCGTGGCCATGGGTGCAGAAGATCCAGTCCACCCCCCCCACCGCCCCGATCTCCCGGTCCGCCTTCGGGTTCCCCTCGAACCAGGGGTCCACGAGGATCCGGATGCCGTCCTCGGTCTCGATGGTGAAGGTGGAGTGTCCGTGCCAGGTCAGGGTTGCCATCGTGACTCCAGGGTCAGGTTCGGTGGTTTCGCTTCGTGCGGCCTGATGGGTCGGGGCCCCGGGTCAGCCCTCCGTGACCTCCGCCTCGGCGTAGGCCTCGATGGGCGGGCAGGCGCACACCAGGTTCCGGTCGCCGTACGCGTTGTCCACGCGACGCACCGTGGGCCAGTACTTTCCGGCCCGGGTCCAGGGCGAGGGGAAAACGGCCTCCTCCCGGGTGTATCCGTGATCCCACTCCGCCACCAGCGCCGAGTGGGCGGTGTGGGGTGCGTTCCGGAGCGGGTTGTCGTCCCGGTCCCATACCCCGGACTCCACCTTTCCGATCTCCTCGCGGATCGCGATCAGGGCATCGCAGAGCCGGTCGAGCTCGGCCAGGGACTCGGACTCGGTGGGCTCCACCATGATGGTGCCCGGAACGGGCCAGGACATGGTCGGGGCGTGGAACCCGTAGTCCATGAGCCGCTTCGCCACGTCCTCCTCGGTGATCCCGCTGGATTTCCGGAAGGGCCTGAGGTCCAGGATGAACTCGTGCGCCACCCGCCCGTTCTTCCCGCGGAAGAGGACGTCGAAGTGCCCTTCGAGGCGCTTCGCCATGTAGTTCGCGTTCAGGATCGCCACCTCGGTGGCCCGCCGCACCCCCTCGCGCCCCAGGAGCGCGATGTACGCCCACGAGATGAGGAGGATCGAGGCGCTTCCCCAGGGAGCGGCCGAGACCGGGCCGATGGCTCGCTCGCCCCCGGTCTCCACAACCGGGTGCCCCGGAAGGAAGGGGGCCAGGTGCGGGGCGGCACAGATCGGGCCCATCCCCGGGCCACCCCCGCCATGGGGGATCGCGAAGGTCTTGTGCAGGTTGATGTGGATGACGTCGGCGCCGTAGTCCCCCGGGCGGCAGAGCCCCACCTGGGCGTTCAGGTTCGCGCCGTCCAGGTAGACCTGGCCGCCCCGCTCGTGAACGATCCGGCACACTTCGCGGATATGCTCCTCGAAGACCCCGTGGGTCGACGGGTAGGTCACCATGAGCGCCGCGAGCTCCGGGGCGTGCTTCTCCGCCTTCGCCTCCAGGTCGGCGAGGTCGATGTTCCCGTCGTCGTCGCACCGCACGACCACCACCTTCATGCCCGCCATCACCGCCGACGCGGGGTTCGTGCCGTGGGCCGACGAGGGGATGAGGCAGACGTTCCGGTGCCCCTCGCCCCGGTCCTCGTGCCAGGCCCGGATCACGAGAAGCCCTGCGTACTCCCCCTGGGCCCCGGAATTGGGCTGGAGCGACACCGCCGGAAGCCCCGAGATCTCGCCGAGCCAGCGTTCGAGGTCCTCCACGATCCGCCGGTAGCCGGGAACCTGGTCTGCCGGCACGAAGGGGTGGATCCGGTTGAACTCGGGCCAGCTCACCGGGATCATCTGGGTGGTGGCGTTGAGCTTCATCGTGCACGAGCCCAGGGGGATCATCGCCGTGTTCAGAGAAAGGTCCTTCACCTCCAGGGCGTGCATGTACCGGAGCATCTCGGTCTCCGAGTGGTACCGGTGGAAGACCGGGTGCTCCAGGTAGGGCGAGGTGCGGAGGAGCTCCCCCGGAAGGGCCGGTGCGTCGCTCAGCTCCCGGTACAGGTGCTCCGGGTTCCAGTGCACCGACACGTCCTCGCCGCCGAACACACGGAAGAGGTGGGCGAGGTCGGCCGCGGTCACCGCCTCGTCCAGGGCGACTCCCACGCTCCCGTCACCGAAGTCCCGGAGGTTCACCCGGGCCTCGAGGGCCCGTGCCAGGAGGGGCGCGGTCCCGCCGGCGGGGCGGACCCGGATCGTGTCGAAGTAGTGGCGCGAGACCACTTCGTGTCCCTGCCTGCGGAGCCCCTCGGCCAGGACCCGGGCCAGGTCGTGGACCCGGGCCGCGATCCGCCGGAGCCCCTCGGGCCCGTGGTAGACGGCGTACATCGACGCCATGATGGCCAGGAGCACCTGGGCGGTGCAGATGTTCGAGGTGGCCTTCTCCCGCCGGATGTGCTGCTCCCGGGTCTGAAGGGCCATGCGGAGGGCACGGTTCCCGTCGGCGTCCACGGACACCCCGATGATCCGCCCGGGCATCCGGCGCTTGTAGGCGTCCCGGGCCGCCATGAAGGCGGCGTGGGGGCCCCCGAAGCCCAGCGGGACGCCGAAGCGCTGCGAGTTCCCGACCGCGATGTCCGCCCCGAGCTCCCCCGGGGGCACGAGGTGGGTGAGGGCCAGGAGGTCGCAGACCACCGCCACCCCCGCTCCCGCTTCCTTCGCGGCCTCGATGGCGGGGCGCAGGTCCGTCACCTGGCCATCGGTGGCGGGATAGGGGAGAAGCGCCCCGAAGAACCGGTCCGACCGGAGCGTCGAGGGCGTCGCATCCCCCACCTCCACCTCGACGCCCAGCGGACGGGCGCGGGTCTTCACGACCTCGATCGTCTGCGGGTGGCACCCCGCGTCCACGAAGAACGCGTTGCGGTCTCCCCCCGCCTCGTCCAGGAGGAGGGACATGGCCTCGGCGGCGGCGGTCCCCTCGTCCAGGAGGGAGGCGTTCGCGATCTCGAGCCCCGTCAGGTCGATGACCACCGTCTGGTAGTTCAGCAGCGCCTCGAGGCGACCCTGCGAGATCTCCGCCTGGTACGGCGTGTACTGGGTGTACCAGCCGGGGTTCTCCAGGACGTTCCGGAGGATCACGGCGGGGACCACCGTGTCGTGGTACCCCATCCCGATGTACGACCGGAACTTCCGGTTGGTCGAGCCGATCTCCCGGAGCCGCTCGAGAAGGACCGCCTCGGAGAGCCCCGGCTCCAGGTCCAGCTCCCTGTCGAGGCGGATCCCGGCGGGAACGGCCTCGCTCACGAGGGCGTCGAGGGAGTCGGCCCCGAGCGCCCCCAGCATGGCTTCGATCTCGTGGGCACGAGGTCCGATGTGCCGGTCCACGAAGCGGTCGGTGCGGCGAAGGGTGCGGGCGTCGGAGGTCATGCGGCGTCTCATGGAAGAGGAGGCCGCGGACGCCGCGGGGTGCGACGGCCGGGCCGTCTGTTCAGTGGGTCCTGGGTTGGATCTGCGGGGGTTCGCTCCCCGAGCGGGGTGGACCCCGGCGGCGGCGGGCTCAGTCCTCGCCGATGAGCTCCCGGTAGGCGTCGGCGCCCATGAGGGCATCGAGTTCGGCCGGGTCGTCGACCCGGATCCGGACCATCCACCCGGCGCCGTAGGGATCGGAGTTCACGAGCGACGGATCGTCCTCGAGGGCCGCGTTCACGGCCACGATCTCGCCGGTGACCGGGGCGTAGAGGTCACTCACCGCCTTCACTGCCTCGATGGTCCCGAAGGTGTCCATCCGGTTCACCTGGTCGCCCTCGGCGGGAAGCTCCATGAAGACGATGTCGCCGAGCTCGCCCTGGGCGTAGTCCGTGACCCCCACCTGGTAGACCGCTTCGTCGTCGGTGGCCTTCAGGTACTCGTGCTCCTCGGTGTAGAGGAGATCGTCGGGAATGTGGGCCATGGGTCCTCCGGGAAGCCGGGTCGGGGGAGTGCATCGGGGCTCGTTGCGCGCGCGAGGAATAGAGTTTTTCGGACGGGTCGGGTCAAGGCATGCGGGGCACGGGCCCACGGCGCACGGGTGGATTTCCGCGGCCGATGAGGAGAGATTTCGGTGCTAGGGGATGCGGAAGGGGGGGTCGTTCCCGCCACTCCGCCGATCCCAGGGATCTTCCTGCTCGAACGAGGTTTCCATGTCCACCCTGCTTTCCGGCGACGCCCGCCCCGCGCTCACGACCCTCTCCGAAGAGGAGTCGATGTTCCAGGAGGCGGTCCGGGATTTCGCCCAGGCCGAGGTCGCCCCCCGCGTGCACGACATGGACGCGGAGCAGAAGATGGACCCTGCCCTGGTGGAGCAGCTCTTCGAGCTGGGGCTCATGGGAATCGAGATCCCGGAGGCGCACGGCGGCGCCGGATCCACCTTCTTCACCTCGGTCCTCGTCGTCGAGGAGCTCTCCCGCGTGGACCCGGCGGTGGGGGTGCTCGTGGACGTCCAGAACACGCTGGTGATCAACGCGCTCAACCGCTGGGCCTCGGAGGCCCAGAAGGCGGAGTGGTACCCGAAGCTGGCAGCGGGGACGGTGGGCGCGTACGCCCTCTCCGAAGCCGGATCGGGCTCCGACGCCTTCGCCCTGTCCTGCCGTGCCGACAAGGACGGCGACGACTACGTCCTGAACGGGCACAAGCTCTGGATCACGAACGGGAACGAGGCGGGGCTCTTCCTGGTCTTCGCCACGGTGGACCCGGCGGCAGGGTACCGGGGGATCACCGCCTTCCTCGTGCCCGGGGACACCCCCGGGTTCAGCGTCGGAAAGAAGGAGGACAAGCTCGGGATCCGGGCTTCCTCCACCACCGAGATCCTCTTCGAGAACTGCCGGGTACCCGCCTCCGCCGTGATGGGTGAGGTCGGAAAGGGGTACAAGATCGCCATCGAGACGCTGAACGAGGGGCGGATCGGGATCGGGGCCCAGATGGTCGGTCTCGCCCAGGGCGCCCTGGACCACACCCTCCGGTACGTCAAGGAGCGGGAGCAGTTCGGCCGCCCCATCGGCGACTTCCAGGGGGTCCAGTTCCAGCTCGCCGAGATGGCCACGAAGATCGAGGCCGCCCGGCTCCTGGTCTACAACGCGGCACGGCTCAAGGACGCGGGGCAGGACTTCGTGCTCGAGGCGGCCCAGGCCAAGCTCTACTCGTCCCGGATCGCACAGGAGGTGGCTTCCACGGCCATCGACCTCTACGGCGGCTACGGCTTCACCCGGGAGTACCCCGTGGAGAAGCTCTACCGGGATGCGAAGATCGGGACGATCTACGAAGGGACGACGAACATGCAGCTCCAGACCATCGCGAAGCTCCTTCTCCGCTGACCCTGCCGGGTTCGAGGAGGCGGGCCGCACGCGCCCGCCCCCGGAGCCCGCTCCTTCCCCCGGAGTCCTCCATGTTCGGTGGCATCGGCGTTCCCGAACTCCTCCTGATCGTGGCCCTCGTCGTACTCCTCTTCGGGGCCAGGCGGATCCCCATGATCGCCCGGGGTCTCGGTGAGGGGATCCGGAACTTCAAGGGAGGGCTGAAGGAGACGGACCGGCTGGACGACGGGGAGCGCCGCCGGAATGACGAAGACCGCAGGGACTGAGCGGGTCGGATGACGGATCGCCATGACACCCCCCTCCCGGGCGCAGCTCGGTCGGGAGTGGAGGGCCCGGGCGACGAGAACCGGTCGGCGGAGCTCCTCTCCCGGGTGCACATCGTCCTGGACGAACCCCAGGACCTCGTGAACATCGCCGGTGTCATCCGGGTGATGAAGAACACCGGGATCTCGAGGCTCCGCGTGGTCCGCCCCGCCGAGTGGGATGCCTGGCGGATCACCGGAATCGCGCACCGGACCGACGACCTGGTCGAGGCAACGGAGCACTTCGACTCGCTGGAGGAGGCCGTCCGGGACTGTGTCCTCGTGGTGGGGACCTCCGCTCGCGCCCGGACCGCGCACAGGAACTACGGATACGCCCGGTCGTGGGCCGGGCGACTCGTGGAGCGGGCCGCCGAAGGGAAGGTGGCCCTCGTCTTCGGCCGCGAGGACCGGGGGCTTTCGAACGAGGCCCTCGACCGGTGCGACGGGGTGGCCATCATTCCCACCTCGGCCGAGTACTCGTCGCTGAACATGGCCCAGGCGGCCCTCGTCCTGGCGTACGAGATCTTCCTCGCTGCCCAGGGCGAACTCCCGGACCTTCCCCGGGGAAAGCGGCAGCTCGGCCCCGCCACCCGCGAGCGGATGGAGACCATGTTCGGCGCCCTCGAGGGGGCCCTCGACCGGGTTGGCTTCTTCAAGGCCCGGAAGGCCGAATCGGTGATGCGGACCTTCCGGACCCTCTTTTCACGGGCCGACCTGGACCAGCACGAGGCGGGGCTCGTGCAATCACTTGGATTCGAGGTCTCGAAGCACGTGGACCGCCTCGAGCGGGCCGTTGCCGACGACGCCGGGGACGAGGATCCCTCGTAGCACCGGACGCTCCGCATCCGGAACGGGTGGAACCATCCTTTCCAGCTAGCGGAGCGGAGAAGGGCGTCGGTATCTTGTAAGATTCGTGCGCGTCCCCGTGCGTACGACCTGCGCCCCTGATCCAGGCGGAGGCGCCGCCCGTGCAAGGTACCGGCATCGCCTCCCTCCGTCTCCCCGATTCCATGGTCTTCGACGTCTCGACGGCACCGTCCTCCATCCAGGAACGCTACCGGGTGCTCCTTGGCATCGGGAGCGCGCTGGCGGGCGTGGTGAGCGAGGAGGAGATCTACACCGCGGTGCACCAGGAGACCACCCGGGTGCTCGAGGCCGACGGGTTCTACGTCGTGCTCTATGACGGGGAGCTGGACGAGGCCGAAGTCGTGTACTGGGCGGACCGGGGGCCCGGGCGTCGAAGCCGCATCCCGTTTCGCGGTTCGGAAAGCGAGGTCCTGAGGACCGGTCGCCCGGTGCTCATCACCGACCGCCTTGCCTCCCGCTCGGTCATGACCCTCGGGGAGGACGACTCGACGCCTACCCGCTCGGCCATCGCCGCGCCCCTCCGCGAGGGGAGCGAGGTGGTAGGGGCGATCAGCGTCCAGAGCTACGAGCCCAGAACCTACGGCGACGACGAACTCGAACTCCTCCAGGGGATCGCCGACGTGGCCTCGGTGGCCATCGTGAACGCACGCCATGTCACGGAGCTCGAGTCCCGGCGCCGGGAGGCCGAGCGCATGCTCGAGATCGCCCGGGCCCTCGTGGCCTCCCTCGACGACCGGGAGGTCCTGCGCAGGATCGTGGATGCCGCCATGGAGCTGCTCGAGTCCGACAGCGCCACCGTCTGGCTCCTGGAGGAGGGCGGCGCCCGGGTGGGTGCGGCGGGTGGGACGTCGGCCCCACCGGTGGGGGCCCTCTTCCCCCTGGAGGGTGAGGTGGCGCAGCTCCTGGTCGAGGAGCGGGAGTCGGTCATCGTCGAGGACATCCCCTCCTCCCGGCTGATCCCGGCGGCGATCCGTCGGAGGCTTCGTTCCCGGAGCGGGGTGATCGTCCCCATGGTGGCCGGGGAACGGCCCATCGGAGCCCTCTCGGTCGGGTCCCTGGAGACGCGGAGCTTCACGCCCGCCGAGGCCCGGGTGCTCCAGCGGCTGGCCGGGCACGCGGCCCTCGCCCTCGAGAACGCCCGACTGCATGCGAGGCTCCGGGCGCTTTCCCTCACCGATCCCCTCACGAACCTCCCGAACCGCCGGCACCTGGAGCTCCACCTGGGGCAGGAGTTCGCCGCCGCACGGCGGGGTCGCTCCCTGGCCGTGGTGCTCTTCGACCTCAACCGGTTCAAGGAGTACAACGACACCCTGGGGCACCTGGCGGGTGACGATGCCCTCCGCGCCACCGGCGAGATCCTCATGGCCGAAACCCGCGCCATGAACCTCGTGGCCCGCTACGGGGGCGACGAGTTCGTGGCGGTCCTTTCCGACACCGACCGCGAGGGTGCGGACCGGCATGCCGAGCGCGTGTCCCAGCGCATGGCCCGCCACCCGGTGCTGGGGCCGCTGGGGCTCTCCCTCAGCGCCGGAGTGGCCATCTTCGAAGACGGCATGGAGGAGTCCGACGACCTTCTCCGGGCCGCCGACGAGGACCTCTACCGGAACAAGGGCCGGCGTTCGGGAGCCGTTCCGCAGTGACCGAGCGGAGCTTCCTTTCGCGCCTCCTCGACGAGGCGGAGTCTGCCGCGCGTGCGGCGGGGGACCTCACGCTCCGCCACTTCGGCACCCGGGTCGTCGACGAGGCAAAGGGAGACGGGTCACCCGTCACCCTGGCGGACCGGGAGGCCGAGCTCCTCTTGCGGGAGCGGATCCTCGCCGCCTTTCCCACCCACGGGATCCTGGGGGAGGAGTTTGGCTCCGTCCGTGGGAGAGACCCGGTCCGCTGGATCATCGACCCCATCGACGGAACCCGGTCCTTCATGCGGGGCGTGCCCCTTTACGGGGTGCTGATCGGGATCGAGGTGGAGGGGGAGCCCGCGGTGGGGGTCGCGCACTTCCCCGCACTGACGGAGACCGTTTCCGCAGCGCGGGGGCTCGGGTGCCGCTGGTCGCCTCCCCGTTCGGCAGGGTGCCGAGGACGCGTGAACGAGGTGGACGATCTCGCCCGGGCCCTCGTCCTCACCTCCGACGCCGCGATGTCCGGCGAAAGTCCTGCCTGTCCGGGGTGGGCCGATCTCGTGGCGGCATCGGACTATTCCCGGACCTGGGGAGACGCCTACGGGCACGCCCTCGTGGCCACCGGGCGCGCCGAGGTGATGGTGGACTCGGTCCTCTCGCCCTGGGACGCGGCACCCCTCCTCCCGATCCTCGAGGAGGCAGGCGGGCGATTCACGGACCTCCTGGGGAAGCCGGGGATCCACGGTGGCTCAGGCGTCTCCACGAACGGCCGGCTCCACGACCGGGTCCTGGCCCTCCTCTCGGGGCCCCCGCACGACTGACGCCGGACCCTCGGCAGGGCAGGACGAAACGGGCCCCGGGGCGCTTGCCCCGGGGCCCGTTTCCCGATCCGGCTCGACCGCTGGGTCAATGGGTCCCGGCGTGCTCCGGGACGTGCTCCCGCTCGAGCATTTCCGGCTCCCCCTTCGGCTGCCAGAGCTGGATCACCGGGAAGGTGGAGAGGAACCACCGCACCGAGAAGGCAAAGATCCCGAGGAACCCGAGCCCGATCAGTGGCTCCCAGAAGGTCAGCGTCGGGTCCCCCTCGGTGTGAAGCGACGGCGCGATCAGGAGCCACCGCTCGAGCCAGAGCCCCAGGAGGGCGATGGCCGCGATGGACCCGAGCCAGGTCGGGTTCATCTTGGGCTTCCGTCCCATCAGGAAGGCGAAGGGAATCACGAAGCAGAGCGCGATGACGAGGAGGGACAGGGGCCCCCACTCCGCCGTGGAGCGGTGGATGTACCACGCCTGCTCCCAGGGAAGCTTCCCGTACCACTGGACGATGTACTGCGACCAGAAGAGGTAGGCCCAGAAGATCGAGAATCCGAAGACCAGCTTGCCGAGGTCGTGCTTCTGCTGGGGCCCCATGTGCTCGTCGAAGTAGGGCTCCCGCCGCTTCAGGAGAACCATGGTGACCACGGTGACCGCGATCCCCCCCCAGAAGGCGGCCATGAAGTACCACACCGGGAAGAGCGTGGAGAACCAATGGGGCTCGAGCGACATGGCGAAGTCGATCACCAGGAAGCTCATGACCACCGCGTAGACCAGGGCGAGGGCCGGGGCCAGCACCTTGAGCTTCTGCCAGCTCCGCTCCTCCTCGGCCTCCTGGCCCAGCCAGTTGCCGGCGAGGCGTTCGCGCCAGGCCGCCCGGCTCGCCACCCCGCCCTCGTCTCCGGCCCGCTCCGGCCCCAGGTCCGGACGAAGTGCCCAGTACATGAAGATGAGGCTCGTGGTGAAGAGGACGGCGGGCCCGATCAGCGTCCGGGTGATCAGGAAGGGGATGTTGAGGTAGGCGGCCTTCAGCTGAACGATCTCGTCGTACGTCATCTTCTCGATCCACGGGAAGTAGTCTTCCCGGAGGCCCAGCATCGGCAGAAGAAGGAGGTACGACAGGGGGAGGAACGCCCCCATGGCGAGAGACAGGCGCCGCACGGACCAGTTCCACTTCGCCTTCGTGATCACCGTTGCGGCGCAGAAGATGATGGCGCCCTGGGCGATCCCGGTGAAGAAGAGCCAGTTCGCCACGTACGCCTGCCACGCCCGGTTGGAGTCCGCGCCGAGGAGGGCGAAGAAGGCGATGGCGCCCACCGCGACGAAGGCGGCGAAGAGCAGCGTGGTTCCCCGGGCCGGGCTCAGGTACCGCGCCTCGATCCGCTCCGGAACGTGAATGTCATGCATCGGGGGAGTCTCCCTCGGCACCGCCGGTCTGGGTCGGGCCCGCCCCCTGGAGCTGGCGGAGGTAGTTCACCACGTGCCAGCGATCGAAGTGGGCGAGCTGGTGGCCGTAGGCGGGCATGGCGCCGCGCCCGACCCGGATGATCGAGTAGAGGTAGCCGTCGGAGAGGGCCCGGGCCTCGTCCGAAATGACCGAGCGCGGAGGAACCCCACGGGCCACCACGAGGCCCATCCCGCCGCCCTCGACGGAGTGACAGGGGGCGCAGGCGCGGTTGTAGAGGACCTCACCGCGGGCCAGGGACTCGGCGTCCGCCGGTACCGGGTTCTCGAGCCCGGTGATGTGGGGAAACGCGTCCGGGTTCGCGATCGCCTGGAGGAGCTCGATGGGCGCCACCGGCGGGGGAGGCGCGACCCCCTCGCTCTGCCCCATCCCGAGCTCACCCCGGGCCGCAGGGAAGTTCCCCGCCGCGAAGGGAACGGTCCCCTCTGCCGGAAGCCGGGGGTGTTCGTAGGCGCCGATTGACGGCTGGTCCCGCATGGAGCGGCCGAAGACCGCCACCATGATGTCATCCATCGGCGTGCATCCGGCCCCGGTGAGGGCCACCAGCACGAGGGCGAACCAACTCCGGGATCGCACCGTTTCCACTCCTCGCTCAGCCATGGGCCTTCCCCTCGGGATCGTCCTCGAGACGGGCCGGACCATTGGACTCCAGGATGCGCCGCGCCGCCTCGATCCGGTCGGGCGTCGCCGTGACGTAGACTCCGAATCGCCCGGCGGAAAACTCCGGGTCGTAGACCACCTGCTTGCGGATGTCCGGGATCCGCATGTTCCAGAAGACACCCACCACTGTGAAGAGCGCCCCGAAGAGGATCGTCATCTCGAAGGTGGGAATCACGTACGCCGGAATGGACAGGATCGGCTTTCCGCCCACGACGAGGGGCCAGTCCATCGAGGTGAACACGGTAAAGGCGAGCCCCGTGGCCATTCCGGTGAGCCCCCCCACCAGGGTGAAGAGGCGCACCGGACTCGCGCCGTACCCCAGGGCGTGCTCGATGTGGTGCTCCGGGAAGGGCGCAAACGCCGTGATCTCCTCGAAGCCCTCGTCACGAAGGGCCTTGATCGTGTCGACGGTGGCGTCCAGGTAGTCGTAGGACGCGAGCACGCCGGTGCGACCGGTGCTCATCGGGCCACCTCCTCGCGCTTCTTCGGCCGCATGGGCGGGGGGAGGACTTCCTTGATTTCGGCGATCGCCACCGGGGGAAGGAGCCGGATGAAGAGAAGGAACCAGAAGAAGAACCAGCCGAAGGTTCCGATCACGATTCCCATTTCCGTCACCGACGGGCGGTAGATCCCCCAGGCAAAGGGCATGAACTCGGTGGAGAGCGAGGTCACGATGATGACGTACCGCTCGAACCACATTCCGATGTTGATGAAGATCGAAAGCACGAAGAGGGCGGCGATGGAGTGCCGGACCCGCTTGAACCAGAGCATGATCGGGATGAGCCCGTTGCAGGTCAGCATGATCCACGCGGCCCACCAGTAGTGCCCGAAGAGCCGCTCCCAGAAGACCCGGCGCTCGGGGTCCTCACCCGAGTACCACGCCATGAAGAACTCGTTCAGGTAGGCGTAGAAGACGATGAGTCCGGTGACGAGACAGAGCTTTGCCATCGCGTCGAAGTGGCGCACCGTCAGGTAGGCCTCGAGCCCGAAGAACTTCCGGATCGGGACCATCAGCGTGATCACCATGGCCACGCCGGAGAAGATGGCGCCGGCCACGAAGTAGGGCGCGAAGATCGTGGCGTGCCACCCCGGAACGATGGACATGGCGAAGTCCCACGACACCACCGAGTGCACCGAGAGCACGAGCGGCGTCGCGAGGGCGGCCAGGAAGAGGTACGCCTTCCCGAAGTGGTGCCACTGCCGGTCGGTACCCCGCCATCCGAAGGAGAGGATCTCGTAGAACTTCTGCCGGAGGGTCCCCTTCTTCGCCTGGTCCCGGGCTGCGGCGATGTCGGGAATGAGCCCCAGGATGAAGAAGAGGGACGAGACGGTGAAGTAGGTCGTCACCGCGAAGACGTCCCACACCAGCGGAGACCGGAAATTCGGCCAGAGCATCCGCTGGTTCGCGTACGGGAAAAGCCAGTAGGCGTGCCAGACCCGCCCGAGGTGGATGAGGGGATAGAGCCCCGCGGTCATCACCGCGAAGACCGTCATCGCCTCGGCGGCACGGTAGATGGACTGCCGCCACCGCGCCCGGAAGAGGAAGAGGATCGCCGAGATCAGCGTGCCCGAGTGGGCGATACCCACCCAGAAGACGAAGGTCGTGATGTACGCCCCCCAGCCCACGGGGGTGTTCAGCCCGGCCATGCCGATCCCGTTGATGATCTGGTTCCCCCAGGAGAAGGCGAGGAGCCCGATTCCGGCCAGTGAAAGGCCGAAGAGGATCCACCACCACTTCCCGGGGCGGGAGAGCATGGCGAGGATGTCGGTATTGACCGACCCGTACGTCCGTACGTCCGGGTGGGTCGCCGCGCCCCGCTCGACTGGTTCGGTTGCCGTCGCCATCAGACGTGGATGTCCTTGACCGGGTGGAAGGTCACCTTCCGGAGGTAGTTCACGGCCGGCTGGGTGTTGATGAGCACGTCCAGGACCCGGTAGGTCCGGTCGTTCTGCGACACCTGCGCCACGCGGGACTCGGGGTCGCGGATGTTTCCGAAGACGATGGCCTCGGCCGGGCAGCTCTGCTGGCAGGCGGGGACCACGTCGCCCTCGCGGAGGTCACGCCCCTCGCCCACGGCCCGGTTCTCCGCCGAGCGGATCCGCTGCACGCAGAAGGAGCACTTCTCCATGACGCCCTCGGAGCGGACCGTGACGTCGGGGTTGTACTGCCAGTTCAGGGGCTCGGGGACGTCGGAGTACCCGAACCAGTTGAAGACCCGGACCTTGTAGGGGCAGTTGTTCGCGCAGTACCGGGTTCCGACGCAGCGGTTGTAGATCTGGCCGTTCAGCCCGTCGGGGGTGTGGTACGCGGCGTAGACCGGGCAGACCGGCTCGCACGGAGCGTTTCCGCAGTGCTGGCAGAGCATGGGGAGGAACCGGATGTCCACCGGCCCCGGCTGCGTGGCATCGACGGTCTCGTAGTACCGCTCGAGGCGGATCCACTGGAGGTCCCGCCCCATCATGACCTGGTCCTCGCCCGACACCGCGATGTTGTTCTCGGCCTGGCAGGCGGTGATGCACGCGGAGCAACCGGTGCACTTGTCCAGGTCAATGGCCATGGCCCAGCGGGCGTTGTTGGCCGGGTCGTAGTCGCCGTAGCGGGCGCCCTCCAGCGGGAAATCCTCGGGCCGCCCGTCGGTGGGCACCGGCACGAAGCCCCCGTAGGCCTGCAGCTCCCGGAGCTGCCCGTAGCTTCCCTGGTGCTCGCCCAGGTGGTCCAGCTCGGAGAGCTGCACCGCCGGGGTGATGGGGCGGTCGAAGGTCTGGGACTCGCCCTCGATGGTGGCCAGGCGCCGATGCCGTCCCGTGGGCTCCACCCCTACCCGGGTCGCCAGGTGGACCAGGGCACCGGAAACCGTCTCGGCCTCGGCGGGGAGAAGGACCATCGGGTTCACGCCACGCCCGTCCGCCCAGCGGCCGGTGTTCTCGTGGCCGCCACCCATGGCGATCGCCACCGTGTCGGCCCGGATCCCGGGGTAGGTCCAGAGGGGAAGCTCCACTTCGCCATGGGGCGAGGCGACCCGGACAATGTCGCCCTTCCGGAGCCCCCGCTCCCGGGCCGTGTCCGGGTGCATCTCCACCCAGGAGTGCCAGGTGATCTTGGCAACCGGGTCCGGGAGCTCCTGGAGCCAGGTCCGGTTGGCCCCCCGCCCGTCGGCGAAGCGGGACGACGGATACACGACCAGCGTCAGCCCGTCCGGGTCGCCGTCGAGGGCGGGCGGATCGAAGGCCAGCGCCCGGTCCGGCGCCTGGAGGGAGGCCTCGGCGGTGGGCGTCGCCGGAAGCTCGACCACGCCGCTCCGGAGCGCCTCGCGCCAGAAGTCGCTGAAGCTCCCCCCCGGCGATCCGGCGGCGGCATGACGCTCGCTCCAGCGGTTGCGGAGGTAGTCGTGGAAGGTCTCGGCCCCGAAGTCCTGGCCGATCCGGCGCCCGGCGGCGAGGAGCATGTCACCGGCGGAGCGGGAATCGAAGTGGGGCACGGGCCGCATGGCAGGCTGCTGCACCGCCCAGAGCCCCGGGCGGGGGCTCGAATCGCCCCAGCTCTCCAGCGCGTGACGGTCGGGAAGGACCAGGTCGGCCAGCGCCGCCGTCTCGTTCATCTGCGGGGTGATGACCACGGTGAACGGAACCTGCCCGAACGCCTCCCGGAATCCCGCCGCCGGCGGCAGGGTGTATGCCGGGTTCGTGCCGTGCACCACGACCGCCCTGACGCTCCCCCCGGCCATGTCCCGGATCGCGTCCACCAGGCCGGCGAAGGGCGTCGTGGGGATCCCCTGCACCGGGGCGGCGAAACGCACGGTCCGGCCGACGGCGCCCGAGACCGCGTTCAGCAAGAGGACCGCCAGGTTCGCCGCCGTGGCGCCCCGGTGCTGCCCCGCGACCCCCGGCCCGAGGACCAGGGGAGACGCCGCACTCGCCAGCGCCTCGGCCAGCGACTCCAGGGTTTCGGCGGGTACACCCGCCGCTTCCGCCGCCGCACCCAGGTCGGCGGTGGCCAGGAGATCGCCGTAGGGGCCGGCATCTCCGCCCCGCCGGGCCACCGCTCCGGCCAGCGCCAGCGCCACCGTCCCCTCGGAGCCGGGGCGGATGGGGTACCACTCGTCGGCGTTCTGTCCGGTCAGCGAGAGCCTGGAACCCAGGAAGACGAAACGCGCCTTCTCGCCGTCCTCGGAGACCCCGGACGTCCGGGCGAAGCCTCGGGCGTGCTCCACCGGCGACCCCCAGGTCTCCAGGAAGTCCGCCCCGAACGACACGACCAGGTCCGCCGACTCGAAGTCGAAGTGGGGAAGCTCGTCGCGCCCGAACGCCAGGCGCGCGGCCTCCCGAAGGGGTGCCTCCGAAAGCGCCTCGTACGTGACCCTCCGCCCCCCGAGGGCATCCGCCACCCGGTCCACGAGCTCCCCGAGAGTCGGCCCCGTGTGTCCCGTCAGGAAGAGGCTTCCCGAGCCGGCATCCTGGAGCCCGGTGGCGAGGAGCGCCTCCGCATCCTCCCAGGAGATCGGCTCGAACCCGTCGCCGCTCCGACGCATCGGCTGCGCCAGCCGGTCGGGGTCATAGAGCCCCTGGAGGGACGCGTGCCCCCGGGCGCAGAGCGCGCCCCCGGAAACCGGGTGGTTCGGGTTCCCCTCGAGCTTGATCGCCCGCCCGTCCATCGTCTTGACCCAGGCGCCGCACCCGGCGGAGCACTCGCCGCACACGGTGGCGTACCAGGTGGCCACGCCCGGGGTGATCTCCTCCGGGGGCACCACGTAGGGAATGAGCTTGCTCACCTTGTCGGTGGAGCAGCCCACGAGCCCGGCCCCGGCCCCGCTCACGCCGAGAACCTTCAGGAAATCACGCCGCTTGATGCCTTCACTCATGGAGTGTCTCTCGATCTTCCGTGGTCCGGATCAGGTGCCGGCACGCGTCCGGCCCGGGAAGCGCAGCACGCATCCGGGCCGGTCATCGGGTCAGTAGTGGCAGATGGTGCAGTCCCGCGATGCACCCATCTCGAGGTGACAGGTCAGACACCAGCCCATCGTGAGGGGCTGCTCCACGCGCTGGATCACCCCCATTTCCTGCACGGGGCCGTGACATGCCGTGCAGTCCACCCCGGCGGTGATGTGCCGCATGTGGGGGAACTGCACGTGGTCCGCCACCTTGTAGATCCGGTTCCAGGGAATGGGCTCCCCGCGCTCCCAGAAGCCCACGACCTTGGCGATCTCGGGTGACCCCTGGTCGTCCGGCCCCACTCCGCGGACCCACGCATGGCATCCCATGCAGGTCGCCACCGGGGGAATTCCGGCGGAAGAGGCCCGTTCGGCGGAGAAGTGGCAGTACATGCAGTCGATCTGGTACTGCCCCTCCCCGCTTCCGGCGTGCACGTTGTGGGGGAAGGCAACGGGCTGCCCCTCCGGCCCATAGGGAACGTCGGCCGAGTACGCATCGGGCGACGTGGCATCCTGACCGCGGACGGTCACGAACGCGGCCGTGACCACGGCCACGAGGACCATGGCCAGCGCGAGGATCCACTGCTTCTTGATCACCGGTAACTCTCGATGGAAAGCCAGAGGGGAAGCGGGAGGGAACCCGGAATCGGGCGCGGGGAACTTACCGGGGCGAGCGAGTTCCTGTCAACGGCGATGCGGTCTCCCGCGCCGCCCACCCGCGCCCCGCACGCCCCGTTGTACTCCCGACCATTCCGTCCCACATTCCCCCCATGAGCGACTCTGAAGACTCCGGACCCCTCGCACCCCCATGGGGCCCCGTCGAGCTCGAACCCGACCGCCCCGTGGGGCGCCGGATCGGCCCCCGCGACGTCTGGTTCCTCTTCCGGGAGGGCGAGATCCGCCTCGCGGACCGCCCCGCCGAAGGAGACGGGCGAGGGGAACCCCCGGACGCCCCGGACGATCCCTCGGCCTGGTCCCGCTGGGCCGTCCCGGCACCCAAGGGCCAGGGAATCAGGGACTTGCGCTCCGCCCGGGTGACCCTCCGCCCCGCCGTGCCCGACCGTCCGCTCATCGTCCAGCCCGAGGTCCCCTTCGCCCTCCTCCCCGGCGCGGAAGCGCGCGTCTTCGTGCGCATCCCCCTCCTGATCCGCGTCGAGGCCGAGCGCCCCACGGGCGACGCCATTCTCCTCCGCACGATCCCCACCCTCGAGCTCTCCGACACCTGGTGGGGGGGCTTCGTGGACGGCGACCTCTGCTACTGGCTCCCCACCACCGCCCGCCGCGAGGTCACCCGCTCCCTCCTCGAGCCCCACCTCCTGGTCTGTCCCCTGCGCATGGTGAACGAGTCGGGCACGGACCTGAAGGTGGAAAAGCTCTCCTTCCGGGTGGAGCACCTCTCCCTCTTCGCCGACCCCCCGGGGTTCTGGGCCGACGAGTCCCGGGTGCGCTACCAGGGCGAGACCGAGGGGAGCCAGATCGACATGACCGGGCGCCCCCCCGAGGAGGCGCGCTCCGCCACCCTGGTCTCGGCCCCCCCGGCCCCGGTGCGGGGGCTCCGGGCGCTCACCTTCCACCGCCTCCGTCACTTCCCCGGCTTCGGGTGGAGCGCATGACCACCTCCGCCCTCCTCCCCACCCTCCTCCTGGCACTCCTCCAGGACGCCGCCCCCCCCGACGCCGCCCCCCTCATCCGCTTCGACCTGGTCGACGCCATCCGCGCCGCCCTCTGGGTCTTCGTCGGAATTCCCCTCCTCATGGGGATCGTCCGATGGGTGAAGCGCTGGGTCACGAAGCAGTACTCGGCACAGCAGGCCCTCCTCGTCGGCAAGGTGGTCCTCTACCCGGGGATGATCCTCATCCTCGTGATGACGCTGTCGGAGCTGGGCTTCCAGCTCACCCCCCTCCTGGGCGCGGCGGGGATCGTGGGGATCGCGGTGGGCTTCGCATCCCAGACCTCGGTCTCGAACGTCATTTCCGGCTTCTTCCTCATCGGCGAGAAGCCCTTCGAGGTGGACGACGTGATCCAGGTGGGCGACACCGTGGGCCGCGTCCTTTCCATCGACACCCTGTCGGTCAAGCTCCGCACCTTCGACAACCGCTTCATCCGCATTCCGAACGAGACGATCGTGAAGAGCCAGGTCACCACCGTGACCCGCTTCCCGATCCGCCGCCTCGACGTGAACGTGGGGGTGGCCTACAAGGAGCACATCCCCCGGGTGCGCGAGATCCTCCTCGACGTGGCCCGGGCGAACCCCCGCGCGCTCATGGAGCCCGAGCCCACCGTCTTCTTCGACGGATACGGCGACTCCTCCCTGGACCTCCGCCTCGCCATCTGGACCGTGCGGGAGAACTTCTTCACCCTCAAGAACACGATCCTGGAAGAGATCAAGGCGCGCTTCGACGCCGAGGGGATCGAGATTCCCTTCCCGCACCGGTCGCTCTATGCCGGCGAGGCCACGGACCCCTTCCCGATTCGCCTCGTCTCCGATTTCCCCGCCTCTTCCGAGGATCCGGGGGAGGGAGATGCCACCGGGCAGGCTCCAGGAGGCGCCGACCCCGGCGGGGGTCCACCCGGGACTCCGTCCGCCACCGAGGCACCGCCCCCGACCCCCGCCGATCCCCTCGAGGATGAACCGCGATGAACGCTGCACCCGACGACCTTCCCTCTCCGGGGCACCACCTCACCACGGCGAGCCATGACGGCCGCTTCTGGGACGTCTACCTGGAGTTCGAGGAGCGGAGCGGGGCAGGGGACCGCTTCCGGGCGGTCCTCGCCTTCTCTCCGGTGGACCGCGCCGAGGGCGAGCGCACCCTCAGGACGATCCCGGTGATCGTGGAGGACTCCTACGAGGAGGTGGTCCAGCGCGCCCGGGCCCTCGACGACCACCAGCTCTCCGCCTTCCTCCGCTCCCTCCTCCCCTGACTGCCGGAGCGATCCGCGGGGCCGGAGGTCAGCCGGCGCGGATCCAGCGCCAGAGCTCCGGGAGGGTCGGGCGCTTCCCCTGCATCAGGATCCCGGTGCGGTAGATCCTCCCCGCGACCCAGGCGGTCACGAGGAGGGTCCCGGCCATGAGCACCACCGAGAGGGCGGCCTGCCAGGCCGGGGCCGACCCGGTGGCCACCCTGGCGAACATGAGGATCGGGGTGAAGAAGGGGAAGAAGGAGAGGCCGAGGGCGAGGGCCGAATCCGGATCCTCGAGCACGGGCATCACGAAGACCACCGGTACCACCACGAGCATGAGCACCGGAAGCTGGATCTGCTGGGCCTCGTCCTCGGAGGTGCACATGGCCCCCACGGCGGCGAAGAGGGAGGCGTACAGGAAGTAGCCCCCCAGGAAGCAGACCACGAAGAAGGCCAGGACCCCCGCCGAGGGCACGAACTCGCCCAGGTCCACGGGGATCATCCCCTCGGGGAGGAAGGGGAGAAGGGCCGGAATCCCCATGACCACGAGAAGCACGCCGAAGAGCCCGAAGATCGCGAGCTGGGTAAGCCCCACGGCTCCCACTCCCACGATCTTCCCCAGCATGAGCTCCCAGGGGCGGATCGAGGAAATCACCACTTCGACGATGCGCCCGGTCTTTTCCTCGAGAACCGCGCGGAGCACGGCGGATCCGTAGATCAGGAGAACCACGTAGATCAGGAAGGCCCCGGCGAAGCCGGCGACGATCCCGGCGGTCCGGTCCTCGTCGGGGCGGGCCTCCGCGGCGGGGGTCTCGATCCGGAGGCCTCCTCCGGCGAGGAGGCTCACCACCGCCGCTCCCTCTTCCATTTCCACGAGACGGCGCACGAGGGCGGTCTGGGTCACCGCCTGCTGGATCCCGAAGCGGCGAAGGGCCGAGGGGGGACTCCGTCCGCGCCAGGTCGCTTCACCCCGCTCCAGGGTGGCCTCGTCGAGGACCAGGACCCCGGCGAGCTCCCGCCCCTCGATCCGCTCCTCCAGTTCCTGGTCCACCCCCGGCACGGGCTCCACCCGCTCCACCTGGAAGCCCAGCTGGGAGAGCCGATCGGCCACCTCCTCGCCCAGGACCCCGGTCCGGTCCAGGAGCGCGATCTGGCGCTCCGCCTCGGCGCTCCGCGCCCCTGTGAGCGCCGGCACGAGAACGATGAGGAGGAGAATGACGGGAGCGGCAAGGGTCGAGATCACGAAGGTCTTCGTGCGGACCCGCTCCAGGTACTCCCGGGCGATGATCGTCCCCACCACGGTCATCGGACACCTCCGGCGCGCCGGATGAAGATCTCGTGGAGCCGGGGCTCCACCACCTGGAAACGCGTGATCCGGGCCCCCGAGGCCACGGCGCGCTCGAGGAGGCCGTGGGGATCGGCGCCGTGCCGGAGCCGGACCCGCACCCCTCCGTTCGCCGGCTCCCACCCCTCCACGTCGGGGCCCCGGATCCAGTCGTCGACCCCCTCGAAGTCCACCGCCACGACCCCGTCGTACTCCGCCCGGCGGATCTCCTCGAGCGTCCCGTCCAGGACCTTCCGGCTCGCCGAAATGAGGCAGACTCGCTCGCAGAGGCGCTCGGCCTGGTCCATGAGGTGGGTGGAGAAGAGGATGGTGGTTCCCCGCGCCCGGAACTCGAGGACGATCTCCTCGAGGAGGTCCTGGTTCAGGGGATCCAGCCCGGAGAAGGGCTCGTCGAGGATCAGGAGCTCGGGGTCGTGGAGCACCGTCCCGATGAACTGGACCTTCTGCTGCATCCCCTTCGACAGGTCCTCGACCCGCCGCCCTTCCCGGTCGCCGAGTCCCAGGCGCTCGAGCCACCCCCGGGCGGAAGCCCGCGCATGGCGCCCGTCCACCCCCCGGAGGCGGGCCAGGAAGACCAGGTGCTCCAGGACCTTCATCCGCTTGTAGAGCCCCCGCTCCTCGGGGAGGTACCCGACGCGCCGGCGCCTCGACCGGTCGGGGGGACCGCCGAAGAGGGCCACCTCGCCCCGGTCCGGCCCCAGGATCCCCATGATCATCCGGATCGTGGTGGTCTTCCCCGACCCGTTCGGCCCCAGGAGCCCGTAGATGCTCCCGGCAGGGACGGTGAGATCCAGGCCGTCGACGGCGCGGAAGTCCCCGAACTCCTTCACGACCCCGGAAATGCGGACGGCGGGCGGCTGGGAATGGGTCATGGGCAGGGGCGGGGAGACGATTCGAGGCCCCGGGGACGGGGCGCGGAACCCTTCTTCCCTCGCGGGGGGGCATTCGTTCCCCCGACGCCCGCGATCTGGCCAGCAGGGGGGGAAGCGCCGTACATTCCTTCGCTACCCTCGAGCGCCTCCGGCACCACGTCCCCCCGGACGACGGACCCCGCCGCCGTGCGCACGCGAGCAAGACCCAAAGCCAGAGGATTCGGGATGGCCATTTTCCGCACCCGGTATTTCGGTGAAGTGACCGTCGGCGTCGGCGGACGCATCACGATCCCCCAGGACATGCGAGACGATCTGGGGATCGAGGAGGGAGACTCCCTCACCGTTCGGGTGGAGGAGAATTCCACCGGACAGCGCCAGATGGTGATCTGGCGGTCCGAGCAGCAGGCCGAGGAGTAGCGCCCGGCAGGGAACCGGCTCCGAAGCGAGCCGGGTCGCGTCATCGGGTCCGTCATGGCCCGAGCGTCCCTTCGGGAGGGCCCTCGAGGCTCACCCAGCGCACGAGCACCCGGAGTGGCCCCTCGCCGTCGTGGCGCCACCAGGCCGGGGGCCAGGGCTGGTCGCGGAAGGGGGTGATCCGGGTCACCCCGGCCCGGGCGAGGAGGAGCGCCGCTCCGGACCGGGCCGGCTCCCGCCCCTCCACGCCGGCGCACTGGAGCACCTGCCGGGCAGGCGCGAGGATCCCGGGCAGTTCCTCCACGCTCCCGATGGGTCGCACCCGCACGGTCCGGCCGAGGGGAGAGGGCTCGAAGGGTCGGACCCCGGGTTCGAAGACCACCATCCAGCCGGCCTCCGGCCCCCCCCAGGCGCGGTCGCCCCGCCCGGCGGCGGCGGCGAAGTCGGCTTCCTCCCGGAGGGCGCGCATCCCCGGCGCGGCCCCCGGGTCAGGCTCGTTCCCGAGCCTGGCCAGCACCTCGGCCAGCGCCTCGGCCCAACTTTCGGCGCTCCGTTCCCCCCCTTCCTCCACGAAGACGAGCTGGGGGGAGACGCACCCCCGCTGCGCGTAGGCCGAGGCGGCGCGGGCGCAGTCCTCCACCGGGGCCTCCGCGCCCGTGGCACTGCGGAGGACGACCCCGAAGCTCACCCGGGGGCCGTAGGCCACCACCGGGGTGAGGGGACCGGCCAGGACCCGGACCCCGGCCACCGCCTCCTTCCCCCCGTAGACCACGACCCGCTCCGCCCGGGCCAGCGCCTCCCGCTCGATTCCGGTTCCCGCGCCCCCCTTCCACTCGGCGAGGGCGAAGGCGGCGCCGAGCCGCGGGTCCGCCTCGCGGATCGCCCTTCCGAGAAGCTCGGGGAGGACCCGGTCCCCCTCGGCCGACTTGAGGAGGGTGGGCGCCCCCACCAGGAGCCCGCGGAGAAGCGCGGTGGCCCCCGTCCCCGGCACGTTTCCGGCGCACACCTGGACCAGGAGCCGGGGGGGCACCACCCGCTCCCGGGCCCCCCGGACCCCGGCCACGAACCCGTCGAGGACCCCGGGATCCGGGAAGTCGGCACGGATCGCGGCAGCCAGACGCTCCGATGTCCAGTCCCGGGCCATTCCCGCGAGCACCCGGGAGCACTCGGCCGCCGGGAGCCCCGAGTCCGCCGGAAGCCGGTGGAGCGCTTCCCGGGCCAGGGGGTCGTCCGGGTCGAGGAAGCGGCTCCCGGCCTCGGCAAGGAGCCTGAGGCGCCCACGGAACCCGAGCCCCCGCAGGACCTCGCCCCCATCGGCCTCGAGGCCGTCCAGGAGCGCGGCCGATGCCCGGGCCCCGCTCACCCTGCCGCCTCCATCCACCCCTCGATGGAGAGGGAGCATCCCCGGGGAGGCGCACCCGGGTTCCGGCCCAGCACCCGGAACCCTCCCCGGCGCTCCGGCCCCGGCGCCGGGACCTCGACACCCAGGTCCTCGGTGAGGAGGAGCGCCGCCGAGTCCAGGTTCGCCAGGTCCAGGTGGCAGAGGAGCCCCGGGGAACCCACCGGGGCCGGTTCCAGGGTGACCGGGTCCAGGACCCGGGTCCGGACCCATGGAGGCGACACGAGGCGGCGCGCCTCCGGGTCGGCGGGGCCGCCTTCCGCCAGCACGGGCTCGTAGAACTGCGACAGGAGCTCGCTCATTCCGTATTCGTTCACGATCCGCTCCGGGGGGACACCCAGCCGCCGGGCAACCTCCTCGTACAGGGCGCCCCGGGGCACCTCCCGGCTCCGTCCCTTGAACCCCCCGGTCTCCATGACACGGGATCCGGCAGGAAGGAGGAGCGCGCTCGTGCCCGCCACCTGGTCCAGGAGGTGAACGAGGGCGAAGGCGGTGGCGAGGAGAAGGACCGGCACCCGGTCCTCCCGGGCTCGGGCGAAGGCCCTGGCCACCCGCGCCCCATCGAGTCGCCAATCGGGACCGGCCAGGAACGCGCCCCCGCCATCGTCCCACGCACCCGCAAGCACCCCCGCCATGTGCACGAGCGACGACCCGGGCAGCTCCCCCGGCGAGGGCATGAGTGCGAGCACCCGGAGCACCCCCCCCTCTCCGGGGTCCCGGAGGTGGGCCCCGGCGGTGGGAAGGAGGGACGCGTGGTAGAGGGAAAGGTCCCGGACCCGGTGCACCCCCCGGGCGGCACCGGCGCCCTCCCCCCCAACCGGGCCCGCGGTGGTCCCGGAGGTCACGAAGGTGGCCTCCGCCCCTTCCGGGTCACCCACGAAGGGCGAATGGATCCGGAAGGCCCGGGCCGGCACCGGGGGGAAGGCGGTCCAGTGCAGAAGCGCCTCGGGGTCGAGCCCCCGGTTCCGGAGGAGGGTGCCGTACACGGGGTTTCCCCGGGCCTGGTGGCGGAGCACCTGGAGCGCGAGAGCGTCCACCTCTGCCGGGTCCTCGGGCCGGTCCCGGGCCATGATCCCCCGGATGCGCGCCTTCAGCGCCTCCCGGAGGGCGTCGGCGTCGGCAGGTGGGGTCACGCGGAGGATCGGCGCACCCGCCCCGGCTCGAGCCCCCCGGATCGGAGGATCTTGTCCTGGAGCCTCCGCCCCTCCTCGTGGACGAAGTCGGTGACCCGGGCGAGCTGGACCTCCACCTCGTCGTAGCGGTCGGCGGGAAAATCGCTTCCCTCGGCGTGGCGGATCGCCGCCTCGAGCGACTCGAGCTCGCGGCGGCTCTTCTCCACGGCACGAAGCAGTCGGTTCAGGGCCTTTCGGGCCTCGGACTCGGGCGAGGTCATGGGGATTCGGGTTCGGGAGCGGAGGCGGTATCGGCGGGATCCCCGGAGGGCTCCGGCGGGCTCGACATCGGGCGCCCCTCAGAATCGACGATCCCGCCGGGCGTGGCAATGGGAGGAGGGGACCCTCCGGCCCGGGGAGCCCCCCCGGCCCGCCACCCGTCGATCCGGCTCCGGATCCACCCCGGAAGGAGGAGGTCGTCGGAGATGGCGGCCAGTTCCTCCGCCTCCTTCCATTCGAGCTCGAGGCGGTACAGCTCGCCCTCGAGGGCCAGGCGCTCAACCTCCTCGTTCGCCGCGATCTCGAGGGCGAGCCGCATGACCGGATCGGCCCTGTGGAGCGCCTGCGGGTCCCCGAACGGCCACCCCATGTGGCTCTCCCAGGCACGGCCGTCGGCCAGGGTCCGGGCCGCGATCCCAGGCAACCGCTCCGGCTCCCCCGCCTCCACGACCCGGTCCAGGGCCCGCTTCACGTGGTCCGGCTTTCCGATCTGCTTGTTCAGCTCCAGGAGGGCCAGCCGCAGGGCCCGGTTCCGGAGCTCCGGGGGGATCACGAGGGGACGGTATCCGAAGCTCCGGACCTTGAGCCCCCACGCATCCTCCGGGCCCCCGTCGGGGGCCGGTACGAGGACCGCTCTCGCGAGCTCTGCGGGGCTGAACACCCGGGAGGGCGGGTCGTCGAGGTCGGCCCGGTCGCGGTGGATCTCCAGGCGGTTCTTCTTCCTCCGGGGATGCGCCCAGATCTGGTACCCCACGAACCCCGCCACGGCAAAGGGAAGGGCGGGAGCCACGATCGGCAAGAGGGCACTGTACCCGCCGGTCCCCCAGAGAACCCAGCCGGCGCCTGACACCCCTCCGACCCACTGCGCCTTCCGGTACCGCTCGGAAATCCGCTTGGCATACCGCCACCCGGCCAGTTCCGGCGCCTTCGCCCCACCGATCCTCACGAGCTCGGTCCCGTCGGGGAGGCGCCCCAGCGCAATGTTCTCCGTCGAGAGCCCCTCCAGGGACTTCTCGAAGCTCCGCTCCGCCTCCTCCACCGCCTCCCACCGCTCCTCGATGGGGGCCAGGTTCCAGCTCCGGCACCGGGGGCAGAGCGCCCAGAGCCGCCCCCGCGCCACGTCGTACGCGAGCCGCTTCCCCACGGGGAAGTGCTCGAGGGCCTCGTTCCGGCCCAGGTCCCGGGTGCAGGAGGGACAGTGGTGGTACATCGGTTCCGGGTGCACGAAGGGTGGAAGGTCAACGCCTCCGGGAAGGTCCCGGGGCGGCCCGGTCGGCCGGGCCCGGAACGGAGCCGGGTTTCGAAGGTAGGGGGAAGCCCGCCCCGTCGCATCCACCGAAAGCACCCCCACCGAGGCAAGTACGAGACGCATGGCCCGCACCTTCGACGAGACCGCCCCCACCGCCGACCCCGTGGAGCTGGCCGTGGTGGGCGCCGGTCCCTGCGGGATCGCCGTGGGCGCCGCCGCCCGGAAGGCCGGCCACTCCGCCCTCCTCCTGGACCGTGGGCCGCTCTGCGCGTCGCTCCTCCGCTACCCGGTCTACATGCAGTTCTTCTCCACCCCGGAGAAGCTCGAGATCGAGGATCTCCCCTTCGTCACCGCCGAGCGGAACGCCACCCGGCGGGAGGCCCTCACCTACTACCGGAAGGTGGCGGAGTACTTCGACCTGGACTGCCGCCTCTACACCGACGTGGCGGCGATCGAGGGGGCGGAAGGGGACTTCCGGATCCGGACCCGCGATGCGGCGGGACGGGAGGGGGTTGTCCGGGCGCGGCGGGTGGTCGTCGCCACCGGGGGATTCCACGGCCCGAACCTCCTGGGGGTCCCGGGCGAGGAGCTCCCGAAGGTGTCCCACCACTACGTGGAGCCCCACCCCTACTGGCGCCGCCAGGTCCTGGTGGTGGGGGGCTCGAACTCGGCGGTGGAGGCGTCCCTCGAGCTCTTCCGGAGCGGGGCCCGGGTCACCCTCTGCCACTTCCTGGGGGACTTCGACCGGGGGGTGAAGCCCTGGGTCCTCCCCGACATCCGGAACCGGGTGGAGAAGGGAGAGGTGGCGGTACGCTGGGGGCACCGCGTGGTGGAGATCCGCCCGGATTCCGTGGTGCTCCGGGGCGAGGCCACGGGCGAGCTCGAGACCCTCCCGAACGACCATGTCCTGGCCCTCACCGGGTGGAAGGCGGACCCGTCGCTCCTCCGCGGGCTCGGGGTGCCGGTGGACGAGGACACCGGGGTCCCCGCCCACGACCCGGAGACCATGGAAACCCCGGTCCCGGGGGTGTTCATTGCCGGGGTCCTCGCGGCGGGGCACGACGCGAACCGGATCTTCATCGAGAACGGCCGCTGGCACGGCCGCGCCATCGTGCGCGCGATCAGCCCCCGGTGAGCATGGGCCCGAGGACCCAGAGCACGACCCTGAAGTAGATCAGGAGCCCCACCACGTCCATGACCGTGGTGATCCCGGGCGACGAGGTGAGGGCCGGGTCGATCCCGAGCCTCCGGAAGAGGAAGGGAAGACTCGCCCCCACCAGGTTCGCGCAGAGGGCAATGAGGACCATCGTGATCCCGAGGGCCACCGCGATCCGTGGCTCGGCGCGGAAGATGAGCACGTACCCGGTCATGAAGATCCCGAAGGCGAGCCCCAGGAGGATTCCCGTCTTCAGCTCCTTCCAGAAGACCCGGAAGTAGTCCTTGAGCTCGAGCTCCCGGGTGGCCAGCGCCCGCACGACGAGGGTCGCCACCTGCGCACCCACGTTCCCCCCGGTTCCGATCAGGAGGGGAATGAAGGCGGCGAGGATCACGATCTCGGCGATCACATCCTCGTAGTGGTTGATCACGTTGAAGGTGAGGGTCATCGACACCACGAGGAGCACGAGCCAGGACGCCCGTTTCCGGAAGAGGAGCCAGGGGTTCGCCCGCACGTAGTCGATGTCGATGGGGGCCGCACCCATCCGGTGGATGTCTTCCGTGGCCTCGTCGGTCACCACGTCGAGGACGTCGTCCACCGTCACGATCCCCACGAGCCTGTCGTTCTCGTCGAGCACCGGAAGGACCGAGAAGTCGTAGTCCGCCATGATCCGGGCCACGTCTTCCTGGTCCGTGTCGGTGCGGATGTACACGATGTCCGGGTTCATCATCTCGGAGACCCGGGTCGACGGGGGCGAGACGATGAGCTGCCGGAGCGAGAGCACCCCCCGGAGGCGCCCCTCGGCATCGGTCACGTAGAGGTAGTAGATCGTCTCGGCGTCGGGGCCCGCCCGGCGGAGGAAGGCCAGCACCTGCTCGGCGGTCATCGTGGCCCGCACCGAGATGAACTCGGGGGTCATGATTCCGCCGGCTTCCTCCTCGTCGTAGCCGGTGAGGGCGTCGGCGACCGCCAGCGTCTCCGGGTCCAGCAGCTCCCGCACCCCGCGGGTCTGGTCCGGGTCGTAGGCCTCGAGGGCCTGGAGGGTATCCGCCAGGTCGTCGGGGGAGAGCTCCTCCAGGACCTCGGCCACCTGCGGCAGGGGGAGCGCCTGGAGCACCTCGGGCTGCTCCTCCGCCGACAGGTTCGAGAGGAGCTCCGCCGCCGCCTCCGAGGGGAGGGCGCCGAGCACCCGTTCCCGCTCCTCCGAGCCCAGCTCGTACCAGAGCTCCAGGAGGGCCTGGGGGCGCAGGTCCCGGAGGAAGGCGTCGAGCTGCTCGGGGTCGGCGCCCTCGAGGGCCTCCCTCAGGCCGGGGAGGAGATCGGGGGTCTCGGAGGTGGCATCCATGGGGTCAAGAATACCCGCCGGGAGGCGCGGATTCCACCGGCTCCTCCCATCCGGACGCGGAAAGCCCGCGGATCTCCACCTCCGGGCCACCCGGCGTGCCGAGTCGCACCCGTCCTCCGGGGGCCACCTCCCGCCGCACGTACCCGAGGGCGATGGTCTGGCCGAAGCGTGGCGAGGAGGCCGCCGACCGCACCTCGCCCACCTCCCGTTCGCGTGCGTCGACGAAGAGGGGCGTCCCCGGCGCCGGTGCCGGAAGGTCCCCCAGGAGGATCCCTCGCAGGTGCCGGTTCACGTGCCCCCGGTCCCGGATCCGGACGATCACCTCCTGCCCGGTGTAGCACCCCTTCTGGTGATCGATGGCGCGCCGCTCGAGCCCCGCCTCCGGCGGAATCACGTCCTCGCCGAGCTCCGTTCCCGTTTCGGGGGTTCCCCGTTCGATGCGGAGGGTGTGCCAGGCCCCGGTCCCCGCCTTCCGGACCCCCCCGGCCGCGAGGGCCGCTTCCACCGGGTCGAGGGTCGCGGGGGGTCCGACGAGGTCGAAGGCCGGAGGGAGCACCTGCGCGGAGCGGATCACCGCCACGAGGTCGCCGGCGTCGGGGTCCCCCCGGAGGAGGGCGCCCCCCTCGGCGAGGGCGGTGAGGGCCTCCGCCGGCGCCTTCGGCATCGCCGCAGCCAGCGCTCCGGCAACCGCACCGGCCGCCTCCGGGCCCACCACCGTGAGGAGCCGCGTCTCCGCGGAGACGTCGGTGGGGCGAGCGAAGCGGGGCGGAAGGTACCGGGCGAAGTGGGCACGGAGAGGCTCCCACCCCGCCTTTGGGAGCTCCAGGAGGAAGGCCCCCTCCTCGCCCGGGGCCAGGCGAAGGAGGCGGAGATCCGTGACGATCCGCCCCTTCGGGGTGAGCACGAGATTCTCGGGGGCGGAGGTGACCTGCCAGCCCCCGAATCCCGCCGGTGCGGGGTCCTCCGGGATCCGTCCGGTGGCCACTCCGGTGAGCATGCGCGCGGGACCCTTCCCCCGGAGGAGGACCCGAACCCGGTGCGAGCGGTCGAAGAGGGCGGCCCCCGCGGTGGCGGCCTGGTACTCCCCCGCCGGGTCGCCGAAGTGCCGCGACGGCGTGGCGTTCACCCGGGACTCCCCCCGCGGAGGTCGTCGACCAGGCTCTGGATCCGGTCGGCGTCGGAGGCGTCGGGGGCCGCGCCCAGGTACCACTCGAGCTGCTCGATGGCCTCTTCCGTGCGCCCGAGCCGGGCCAGGAGGGTGCCCCGGTCCCGGATCTCGCCCTGGGCGGTGGGGTGGATCACGAGGATCCGTTCCACGGCGGCAAGGGCGCGGGCCGAGTCCTGCACGTTCAGGTAGATCCCCTTCAGGTTCGTGAGAAGGCGCACGAGCATGTCGCGGCGCCCCGAGCGGCGGAGAAACTCGGGGCGCATCCGCACCATGCCGCCGTAGGCCCGGTCGAGGAGCGCCTGCGCCTCGTCCTCGAAGAAGAGGCGACCCCCGTCGAAGGGGTCCACAAGGAGGTTCATGGCCGCCCCCTGGAAGCGCACGAGGAAGTGCCCCGGGAAGTTCACCCCCTCGAGGGGGAGCCCGAGGCGCCACCCCACCTCGAGCGTCACGACCCCGAGGGTCAGGGGGATCCCCCGCTTCCGGTCGAGAACGTCGTTCAGGAAGGAATTCCGGGGGTCGTAGTACGATGCCCGGTTCCCCTGGAAACCCTCCCGGCGGAAGAGGGTGTGGAGCAGTTCCTGGAGCACCACCGGGGGTGCGGTCTCGTTCGCGAGCCGGTCCCGGACCCGCTCCGAGAGCTGGTCCAGGCGGGCCAGGTACGGCTCGACGGGGAGCTGCGTGTACTCCTCCGACGCCACCACGAGGGCCGCTCGGGCCAGGTCGATCCGGTCGTCGGGGAGGTCCACGAGTTCCCGGAAACGGCGGCGCGGGGCCGGATCGGTTCGGGACATGGCATGGACCTCGCTTCGTGGGGTTCGTTCAGGTGGCGCGTTTCCTCTCCGCCTGGTACCCGGTACATTGCCGCGGGGTCTCCCGGCCGGGGACCCGGGACTCGGACTCGAGGAGATGACAATGACCAGGATGTGGAACGTTCCGGCGCTCCTGGCGGGGCTCGCCGTGGTCCTCTCCGGATGCGGGGAAGCTACCCCCCGCTCCGGTGCCACGGAAGTGCCGGGGATCGCCGACCATGCCTTCGACGACCCCGAGGTGACTCGCATCCACTCGCGCATGGTCGAGGCCATGGCCCCCGGGGGCGGCTGGGAGCGGACCCGCTACCTGGAGTTCGACTGGGCGGTGAACCGGGGCGACGGCCAGCCCCCCTCGATCCGCGAGCACCGGTGGGACCGGTGGGAGGGATGGGCCCGGGTGGAGGCCGCCACCCAGGACGGGGGGAGATACGTGGCCATCTTCAACACCGAGGCCCCCGAGGAGGGGCGGGTCTGGGTCGACGGCGAGGAGGTCACCGGCGAAGCCGCGGTCCAGCGGCTCCAGGGCGCCTACCGGGCCCACATCAACGACGCCTACTGGCTCATCATGCCGTACAAGTGGACCGACCCCGGGGTGAACGCCCGCTACCTGGGCGAGGAGGAGCACCCCGACACCGGGGCCCGCTTCGAGGTCGTGGAGCTCACCTTCGATGGCGTGGGGCTCACCCCGCAGAACAAGTACCACGCCTGGGTGAACCCCGAGTCCGGGCTCATGGAGCGCTGGGAGCACTTCTCGAACGTGGACGCGAACCCCTCGCCCTCGGAGTGGACCGACTGGAACCGGGTGGGGCCCCTTTCCCTGGCCCTCAACCGGAGCTCCGGCGGGCAGCTCCGCATCTTCTTCTCCCACGTCCTGGCCTCGGAAACGGTCCCCCCCGGCGCCTTCGACCCCCCCGGACCCAGGGAGGGCTGATCACTCCACCCGGACCTCGTCCACCCCCCGGCCGCCGAGCTTCGGCACCCGGGGCGGATCGGCGGGGCCCGGGGCGAGGGCCTGCTCCAGCACCTGGTCCAGGTCCTCCACCAGGTGGAAGACGAGCCCCTCCCGGATCACCTCCGGGAGGTCCTCCAGGTCTGCCTCGTTCTCGGCCGGAAGGATCACCTCGCGGATCCCGGCCCGGACCGCGCCCAGGACCTTCTCCTTCACCCCGCCAATGGGGAGGACCCGCCCGGTCAGGGTGAGCTCCCCGGTCATGGCCACGTCCCGCCGGACCTTCCGCCCCGAGAGCGCCGAGACGAGGCTCGTGGCCATGGTGATCCCGGCGGAGGGGCCGTCCTTCGGGATCGCCCCCGCCGGCACGTGGATGTGGACCTCCACCCCCTTCATGAGGTTCTCCGGGATCCCGAAGTCCACGTGGCGGGCCTTGGCATAGGTCCATGCCGCCCGCCCGGACTCCTTCATCACGTCGCCGAGCTGCCCGGTGAGGACGAGCCCGCCGTCTCCCGGCGCCACGCTCGCCTCCACGAACATGATGTCGCCTCCCATGGGGGTGTAGAACATCCCGGTGGCGACCCCGATCGTGTCCTCGATGCGCATCTTCTCCGGGTGCACCCGGGCGCGCCCAAGGAGCTCCCGCACCTCGTCCGGGCCCACCTCGACCCGCTCCTCCTCTCCGGCGGCGATCCTGCGCGCCACCTTCCGGGCCACCTTTCCGAGCTCCCGCTCGAGCTGCCGGACCCCGGCCTCCCGGGTGTACTGGCTGATGACCGAGCGCACGGCGTCGTCCGTCACCTCGAGCTCCTCGTCGGAAAGCCCCGCCTCCTCCCGCTGCCGGGGAAGGAGGTAGCGCCGGGCGATCTCGAGCTTCTCCTGCTCGGTGTACCCGGAGAAGTCCACCCGCTCCATCCGGTCCAGGAGGGGGGCGGGGATCCGGTCCACGTAGTTCGCCGTGGCAATGAAGAGGACCTCCGAGAGGTCGAAGGGGATCCCCAGGTAGTGGTCGGTGAAGGCGTAGTTCTGCGCCGGATCCAGCACCTCGAGGAGCGCGCTCGACGGGTCGCCCTGGAAGGAGACCCCGAGCTTGTCCACCTCGTCGAGGAGGAAGACCGGGTTCTTCGACTTCACCTGGCGCATTCCCTGGAGGATGCGCCCCGGCATGGCCCCCACGTAGGTGCGCCGGTGCCCCCGGATGTCCGCCTCGTCCCGGGCGCCGCCCAGGGAGATTCGCACGTACTTCCGCCCGAGGGAGCGGGCAATGGACTGGGCAATGGAGGTCTTCCCGACGCCCGGGGGGCCGGTGAAGAGGAGGATCGGCCCGCGCCCCACCACCCGCCGGGCGGCCTGGGGTTCGCCGGGCTCCCCCGGGCCTCCAGGAGCCCCCGCACCGGGGGTGCCTGCACCGCCGTTCCCTGCGGCGTCCCCGTCGCCCCCCTCTCCGGAGTCCGCTTCGTCCACCTCGTCCGCCCCGTTCCCGGCACCCGAAATCTCCATGCCGGCGGCCACCTCCGCATCCCCCGAATCCCCCCCGGACGGAGTCGGCACCACTTCTTCCGGCGCGCGCTCGAGCTGGAGCTTCCGCACGGCCAGGAACTCGAGGATCCGGTCCTTCACGTCCTCGAGACCGTGGTGGTCCTCGTCCAGGATCTCCTGCGCCAGGGCCAGGTTGATCTTGTCGTCGGTGCGCTCGGACCAGGGGAGTTCGGTGACCCACTCGAGAAAGGTGCGGATCACCTGGTACTCGGCGGACTGGGGCGAGGTGCGCTGGAGCCGCCGGAGCTCGCGCTCCACCTCGGTCCGGGCGTCGGGGTCCAGGTTCAGAGCCTCGATCCGCTCCCGGAGCTCCTCCACCTCCTTCCGGTCGTCCTCGTCGCCGAGCTCGCGCTGGATCTGTTTCATCTGCTCGCGGAGGAGCATCTCGCGCTGGCGCTCGCCCAGCTCCTCCTGGACCTTGGCCTGGATCTCCTCCTGGGCGTCGAGACGGGCGAGTTCGCGCTCCACCGCCACGAGGGCCCGGCGCATCCGCTCCTCGTCGTCCAGCACCTCCAGGAGCTTCTGCTTGTCCGGGGTCGGGAGGTCCAGGTAGAAGGCCACGAGGTCGGCGAAGGAGCCGGGCTCCTCCACCCCACCGATGAGCTGGTTCAGCGCCTCGGCGGGCACCCCCCTCCGGGTGCCGAGCTCGGCGGCACGGTCCCTGAGCTCCTTGTCCAGCGCCTGGAAGGCGGGGTCGGCGGGGTTCCGGGGAGGAAAGCGCATGAGGGCGATGAGCGAGGCCCGGAGCATGGACTCGCCGTCGGACTTGTAGGTCACCGCCTCGGCCCGCTCCTCTCCCTGCACCAGGAGTTGCATCCCGCCCCGGACCCGGTGGGTCTGGAGGATGCGCACCACCGTCCCCACCGAGTAGAGGACGTCGGGGGAGGCATCGTCCAGGTTTTCCCGCTGGGCCACGGCGAAGAGGCGCCGGTCCCCGTCGATGGCGGCCTGCACCGCCTCCACCGTGCCGGGGCGTCCGGCGGATATCGGCACGGCAACGCCCGGATATACGACCGTGTCGCGCAGGGGGAGTACCGGGAGGGTGAAACGCTCGCCCATGAAGCCTCGGTTGCTGGGGTCTGGGACCGGTGCGACCGGCACGACGGGGCCGGCCCGGGAGGGGATCATGGATGCACGAACCCTGCCACGCCCCGGGGGGTTCCGAAGGTGCCGGAGCGGCACGCGCCCTGCCACTTTGGCCGTGTCCCCCGGCCGCCCTGTCTTCCTTCGCGTCCCCTCGGTAGCTTCTTCGCCATGGCCCCCCGTACGCCTCCCCGCCCCGCTTCCGCGGCCCCCTCCGGGATGTCCCTCGGCCGGATCGCCGGCGTCGAGATCCGCCTCGACTACTCCTGGTTCATTCTCCTCTTCGTGATCCTGGGGTCGCTCGCCGGGGCGCTCTTTCCGGCCTTCGCCCCCGAGGTCTCCCGGATGGGGCACCTGGCGATGGGGGTCGTGGGGGCGTTTCTCTTCTTCGCCTCCCTCCTCCTCCACGAGCTCGGGCACGCGGTGACGGCCCGGGCCCGGGGGATCGAGGTCGAGGGGATCACCCTCTTCATTTTCGGGGGAATGGCGCGCACCCGGCGGGAGGCCGACGGCCCGGGCGACGAGTTCCTCGTGGCGGTGATGGGCCCGGTGGTCTCCTTCGCCCTCGCCGCCGGGTTCTACCTGGTGGGGGCGGTGGGAATGCGCCAGGGGCTCGGGCCGGAGATCACGGTCACCGCCGAGACCCTCGGGTACCTGAACCTCCTTCTGGCCATCTTCAACCTCCTTCCCGGGTTTCCGCTCGACGGGGGGCGAATCCTGCGCGCCCTCCTCTGGAAGGTCACCGGAAGCCTCCGGAAGGCCACGCAGGCGGCGGCGGCGGCGGGGCGGGTCCTGGGGTGGGCCATCATCCTGATCGGAATCTGGTCGCTCCTCTCGGCGGGGGAGTTCGTGGCGGGGCTCTGGCTCGTCTTCATCGGGTGGTTCCTGACCCAGACCGCCCGGGCCTCGTACCAGCACGTGCTCCTCCAGCAGCTCCTCCAGCCCCTCACCGCCCGGGAGGCCATGAGCCCCGACCCGGAAACGGTGGGGCCGGACCTCCGGGTGGACGTGCTCATTCACGACTTCTTCCTGAGGCGGCCGTACAACGCCTTTCCGGTGATCCAGGACGACGTCCTCGTGGGAATGGTCACCCTGAACGGCCTCCAGGACGTCCCCCGCGATGAATGGGACCGGCGCGTCACCGCCGAGGTCATGATCCCCATGGCCGAGCTCGTCCTCGTGGACCCGGACACGCCCATGACCCACGTTCTCGAGCGGATGCAGGAGACGGCGTCCCGCCGGGCCCTCGTGGCCCGGGACTGGGAGCTTCTGGGGATCATCAGCGCCTCCGACATCGCGCGCTGGCTCGACCGGGTGGCGCTCATGGACTGACGGGCGTACCCTGTCCATGAAACCCGCTCCCCACCTTCAGGACCCGCTTTCCGTGAAGGGGTGTAGGATGCTGGAGCGTCCTGCCCCCTCCCAGCGCCCGGGAACCATGCGCCGCCTCTTCCCCGCCCTTCCTGGAATCACCGCGCTCGCGGTCGCTGCCTCCGGGTGCGCGGAACCGGCGGAGAGCGCGGCCCCCGAGGCGGCGCCGCCGGGAGTCGGAGCCGAGGCTCCGGCGCCCGTCCCCGACCCGGTGGCGCGCTACCTGGTGCGGCCGGCCCCGGCGGAGGCACGCGAGGCCGAGCTCCTGGAGGCGCTCCGGGTGGCGGTGGACGATGCCCGCAACGAGCGGGCCGCCCGGGAGCTACGGCGGTCCGGGGCCCTCCGGGTGGACGCGGTCCTCCTGGAACTCGCCGTCCTCGAGGACTGGCGGCCCGTGGTGGTGGCGGAACTCCTGGCTCCCCTCGGAGACACCGCTCACGTGAACGCGGCCCTTCGCGACCTGGACCCGGCCACCGGGATCGGGGCCCGCTGGGGATGGAGCTTCCGGGTACAGGCCTACGAGGCCGCCGGCGACACGGCGGGGGCCCTCCGGGTGGCCGAGGAAGAGGCGGGGCGAGCCCTCACGCTCTGGGCGGCGGCGCCGGCCCGGGCCCGGGCGGGGCAGCTCGCCCTTTCCCGCGGGGATACGGCCCGGGCCCGGGCCTCGTTCCTCCTGGCCCTGGAGGCAGGCCCCGGAAACGAGGGGGCCCAGGCTGCGGCCCGCTCCCTGGACCGGGTCTTCTCCGGGACCCGGGAGGAGTCCGCCCGGATCGGCGAGACCCTCCTCGAGGCGGGGGCCTGGGAGGCGGCGGTGCGCCGCCTCACTCCCCTCCTTTCGCCCGGGCCCGCGGTGGATCCGGGCGAGGCCGGGCTCCGGATCGGGGTGGGACGGGCCCTCGTCGAGCTCCGACGCCCCTCCGAGGCCCGGGCAATCCTCGAGCCCATGACCGGCGAGGCGGTCCCCGGGGGACTCGCGGCCCCGGCCCTCTACTGGACCGGTGTCGCCGCTCTCCAGCAGAACCGTGTCGCCGAGGCGGAGGAGGCCTTCTTTCGCCTCGCGCGGCGGGCACCCGAGAGCGGGCTCGCCGAAGATGCGCTCCTCCTCCTGGTCGATCGGGCGAACCAGGCCGGGACGCTGGGACGCCAGGAAGAGCTCCTCCGGGAGTTCCTCCGAGTCGGCGTGGGCACCACGGCCGGAGAGCTGATCGCGGTCCAGCACGGCTCCCGGCGCTACCTCGGCAGCGCCTACCAGGAAGCCGCCGAGACCTTCGACCGGTACCTGGAAGGGGCCCGGCGCACGGCGACGCGCCAGCAGGCGGCCTACTGGGCCGCCCTTTCCCACGAGCGCCTCGGCGACCGGACCCGTGCCGAGGAGCGCCTTGCCCTGGCGTGGGCGGAGGACCCGCTCTCCTTCTACGGCACCCTGGCGGGAGAGCGGCTGGACGCGTCGGTCCTTGATCCTGGGCTCCTCCCGGGCCCGGACCCGGTGCCGGGGATCGGCGGAGAACTCCGAGCCGCGCTGATCCGGCTCCGAGTCCACCAGGTGGTGCCCACCCCGGGCTCCTTCGCGTGGGAACTCGAGCGGCTCCAGGAGCACTTCCACCGCCGGGGTGACGGGGCGTACGACTTTGCCGAGGCACTCTTCGCCGGCGGGTTTCCGATCCAGGGGATCGTGCTCGGGCGGGACATTCACCGAAGGGAAGGCGCCTGGAACCTCCGGCTCCTCCGCATCGTCTTCCCCTTCCCGCACCGCGAGGTCATCGTCCGCGAGTCCCGGGCCCGGGGACTCGATCCCTTTTTCGTGGCGGGGCTCATTCGCCAGGAGTCGATGTTCCACCCCTCCATCGCGAGCTCGGCGGGGGCCATCGGCCTCATGCAGCTCCTTCCGGGGACGGCGCAGGAGGTGGCCCGCTCCCTCGGGATCCGCTACGAGCGGGCGCGCCTCGATGATCCGGAGTACAATGTCCGGCTCGGCACCCAGTACCTGGCCCAGATGCTCCGCCGCTTCGACGGGCGCGCCGAAGATGCCCTCTCCGCGTACAACGCCGGCCCGGGTCGCATCACCCAGTGGCGGCAGCGCCCCGAGTACCGGGACCGCGATGTCTTCATGGAGCACATTCCCTTCCGGGAGACGCGCCACTACGTGAAGGTGGTGCAGCAGAACAAGCGGATCTACACGGCCCTCTACGGCTGCCCCGGGTTCGAGCCCTGCCTCGGAGACTCGTACCGGGTGGCGGTGGCCCGGAGCCCCTACGCCGGAGGTCAGCCGGGGTCGGCGCTGGCGCGGTAGCGGCTCCTCTGCCGGGGCGACGTCGGTCTCCAGGGCACGGTATTGCACCCCCGCGAACTCAGTCGGGGAGGCGGAACTCCACGAGCGACTCCTCCCCCAGGGCGTCGGGGAGGACGCCCTCGAGCCCCCGCACCGTGGCGCCAAGGGCGCGGAAGCTTCGGGGCGTCGTCATCCGCCCGACCTCGCGGCCGTCGGGGCCAATGGCCACCCAGAGGGCGTCCTCGCCCTCCTCCCAGGAGGGGGTGAAGGCCCGGATCCAGAGGCTTCCGTCGGAGCCGCCCTCGAGCCGGTCCAGGGGTGAGAGGTGGGGCACCCGGGGCGCCTCCCGGTAGAAGGCGCGAACCTCGGCGGCCATGTCCGCGGCCATGGGAACCGAGGCCCCGGCACCGCCCCCCGGGTCCGACATCCGGAGCCCCGCCACCCGGAACTCGATGGATCGCTCCGCGACCTCGTCGGTGTAGGGGCGACAGGGGGCCTCGAGGGCGATTCTCCGAAGGACGACGCCCTCCTCGTTCATGACCGCCACCCCGAAACGGTCGCTGCGGGCCATGGCCACTCCGCCAGGAAGGGGGGCCACCAGGGTGGGACGCGAGGCGTCCAGGCGGTCCGCACCGGCGAGGGGGGCTCCCCCGACCATGGCGCTTCGGGCCCCCAGGTTCCACCGGTCACCGTCTGGATGCCGACCCAGGACCCGCTCCACCTCTCCCCGGGAATCGAGGAGCACCACGGCCATGGAGTCCTGGTAAACCAGGGCAGCTCCGGGGGTCACCTCGAGGGGAACGCGGCCGACCCACCCTCCGCCGGCCCGGCTCCCCAGGATCGAAGGAGCTCCCTGGCCCGGCGCATTGGGACCGCCCCCTTCCGGAAGGGGCGTGACCCGGACCAGCTCTCCGCCGGGGCCGAACACGGTGAGGCGACGGAGGGAGCCGTCGGTGACCCCCACGGTGTCGGGGCCGAGCGCCAGGAGGCGACCGGCCGAGCGAAAGGACCCGGGGCCATCGCCCCGTCCCCCGACCGTGGCCGTGCGCGCGCCCGTGTCATCGAAGAAGTGCAGCTCCTGGCTCCCCTGGTCGAGCACCGCAAGGGTACCACCCTCCAGGCGAAGGAGCGCCCCGATCCGGAAGAAGGGGAAGGGCCGAGGATCGTCGGCGCCCCGGGTGGTCGGGATGGGCGACCGGAGGCCGGGCGGGGGGAGGGGGGCGGCGGGGTCCAGCGCGACGGTGAGTACGGAGCCCGAGCCCGGGGCCCAGTCGTCGAAGCCCCGGATGCAGACGGACTCCCCCCGATCGCCCCCTGCGCACCCGGCCACGAGGAGGGCGGTCGCAAGAGTGGGCAGAAGCACCCTCGAGAGGCTTGGCCCCCCGCCGGTCCGGGGTGTGAGGGGGGTTCGCAGGGTCATGGGTCCTCGGGAGAGGGTGTGTCTCGCATGCATCGACCCGTGGGGCCGGCGGGGCTGGAGCGCGAGGGAACGGAGAACCGACATAACGATCGGATGACCTGCGGACAACCCCGTCCCGGACGAGGGGGTTCATCAGAACGGTGTCCACTGCGAAGAAGCCCGGGGCGACCGATCCCACCCTTGCTCACGACTCCAACCCGGGGGTGCCGGCTCGGATGCGGTGCGGAACAGGCGAACCTGCACCGCCCCGTACGGCCGTGCGGGATTCCTGCCATGCCCTGGAGAACCCCACCGGCTCGCGGTGGCCCGATGCCCCTGCGCCGTGGGTCGGCCGGGGTCGGCGATGGCGCGTTCGGAAGTGCGTGGAGAGACCTCGTCACATATCACCCGACGAGGCGCGCACGGATCCGCAGCTACTCGAACCCTTTCGAGTCCGGTACTCCCTCGCTGCCCGCAAGGGGCGCCGGCCGTGGACCCCGGTGGCCGATGCCGACGCCTGCGGAGGTTGGGATGTATGGGGCCGCCAGGATCCAGAACCCGAGATGCGATTGGGTCCGAACGTACTTGTAATGACATGTAGGGACAAGCAGTACAGGGGCCGAACTCGGCCCCGCGGGCATCTCCGGAGTGGTGTCAACCCGACCTGGCTTGTGTCCGCCCCGAAACGGGGTCTCGGACACACGGCGCATCGGGGAGCGGGAAGACCGGGGACTGATGGGCGGCCGCAACCGGGATTGCATAGGGCGGAGGCGGGGGTTGCAGGGGGCGCCGGAGGAGGTGGAAGCGGCGTCCGGGCATGGTGGAGCCGGCCCGCAGGGATCTGCACCCGACATCTCTCCCCCTTCGGTCGCTTCAATGAGGCCCGTCCCGAGGGACGGGAAGGACGTTCCTGGACTGGGACGACCCGGTGGACCTGCCCTCGCTGCAATGAGGCCCGTCCCGGAGGACGGGAAGGACGGGTCTGGTGGATGCTGAGGGCGATCCGGGAGAAGATGGCTTCAATGAGGCCCGTCCCGGAGGACGGGAAGGACGCTTCTTACGGGGGCGCTTCTCGGTTCTGACTCCAAGCTTCAATGAGGCCCGTCCCGGAGGACGGGAAGGACCCGGCGTATCCCCAGCCACGAGAACAACATGCACGCGCTTCAATGAGGCCCGTCCCGGAGGACGGGAAGGACGCCGGACCTGGGGCCGGTCAAGGGGCCGTCAGCCCGCTTCAATGAGGCCCGTCCCGGAGGACGGGAAGGACCCGGAAGCTCCCCCCTGCGGCAGCGAGATTACCGGTGCTTCAATGAGGCCCGTCCCGGAGGACGGGAAGGACGGGGGTGCGGCAGTTCCGGGCCGCCGTGCCGCACCTGCTTCAATGAGGCCCGTCCCGGAGGACGGGAAGGACAGTTCGTGGGACTACGAAGCTGCGGAGTACGCCTCGCTTCAATGAGGCCCGTCCCGGAGGACGGGAAGGACTTGGGGTGCGCGAACGTGGCCGTCAGCTTCGACTGGCTTCAATGAGGCCCGTCCCGGAGGACGGGAAGGACCTGGCGGGACAACCCCACGGACCCGATCCCGATCTCGCTTCAATGAGGCCCGTCCCGGAGGACGGGAAGGACGTGAAATTCGACTCGGCGTGACTGCCGATCCGGCAGCTTCAATGAGGCCCGTCCCGGAGGACGGGAAGGACAACTGGGGCACCGAGGTCGCCCAGCGCGGCGACACCATGCTTCAATGAGGCCCGTCCCGGAGGACGGGAAGGACCCGTCACCCGGATCCGACCCAAGTCCACGTAGTCCTTGCTTCAATGAGGCCCGTCCCGGAGGACGGGAAGGACATCGAACTCGCGATCAAGCGAACCCGGACGTTCTTGCTTCAATGAGGCCCGTCCCGGAGGACGGGAAGGACGAGATGAGCGAGCCGGAAACCCCGTGGATGACCCCCGCTTCAATGAGGCCCGTCCCGGAGGACGGGAAGGACGGGATCCCCCGGGCAGGGCTCCCGGAGTGGCAGGCGCTTCAATGAGGCCCGTCCCGGAGGACGGGAAGGACGCCGAAGGGGCTGATGGTCCCCACGAACCTCGGGATGCTTCAATGAGGCCCGTCCCGGAGGACGGGAAGGACTGTGGCACCAGAACAGAGGCCCCCATGGCTGATTCGCTTCAATGAGGCCCGTCCCGGAGGACGGGAAGGACCGGACTCGGGGACGTGGATGAGATCCGGATTCTCCTGCTTCAATGAGGCCCGTCCCGGAGGACGGGAAGGACACCTGCGGCGTGACGTGGGGCGCAGTAGTGATCACGCTTCAATGAGGCCCGTCCCGGAGGACGGGAAGGACGGGGACACCGGGCACGGGAAGTCACTGCTCGCGACGGCTTCAATGAGGCCCGTCCCGGAGGACGGGAAGGACCGTCGAACGCGGTGTCGTAGTGGACGAAGTTCGGCTGGCTTCAATGAAGCCCGTCCCGGAGGACGGGAAGGACACCCCCACGGAGTTCCAGATTCTGAACCTTCTTCTCGCTTCAATGAGGCCCGTCCCGGAGGACGGGAAGGACATCGCCCACTGGCTCGGCAAGCTCAAGAACGATAAGCTTCAATGAGGCCCGTCCCGGAGGACGGGAAGGACGCCTCGTTGCTTTGGACCTCCCAACGGGGATCGAGGCTTCAATGAGGCCCGTCCCGGAGGACGGGAAGGACGTCCCCGAGAACGATGACTCCGTTCTCCCCATGCCCTCGCTTCAATGAGGCCCGTCCCGGAGGACGGGAAGGACCGGCGCACCCCTCCGTCCACCGAGAGCCTCCCCCGGCTTCAATGAGGCCCGTCCCGGAGGACGGGAAGGACAGCGGATCGCCCCCACGGCCGACTGGTGCTCCTCGGCGCTTCAATGAGGCCCGTCCCGGAGGACGGGAAGGACCCCCCATGACCGCTCCCGAGTTCCCCGGCGGATTCCTGCTTCAATGAGGCCCGTCCCGGAGGACGGGAAGGACGGGTCCGACTCGCCCATGACTGGCCGGGATGGTACTCGCTTCAATGAGGCCCGTCCCGGAGGACGGGAAGGACAGGTAATCCCTCCGGGATCGCCCCGGAAGACCATGCGCTTCAATGAGGCCCGTCCCGGAGGACGGGAAGGACTGGGAGTCTCGCTTGCACGCGGACATCTGTGATATCGCTTCAATGAGGCCCGTCCCGGAGGACGGGAAGGACAGCCCCCGTTGCAAACCAAAGGGCCGCGGTGGGTTGCGCACGCGAATGCGAGCGACGGTCGCGGGCGGACAAGAAGCCCCCGCCCGATAACTGCGGATGGTATGCCAAACCGTTGTTGTCAAACAACATCGCGCACCCCACGGGATCCCGGTACCACTCCGCCGCTCGCATCGTCAGACGATGAAGGAGCGCACGGTAGGCTCGAACGGCTTCCCGAGAACATCCAGATCCGCATCGAGCGGATGCGAGACCCTCCCCAGGTGGAGAATCATGATCTGATCTTCGGTATGGTGGAGGAGGTTTTCGAGCCCGCCCCGCATTCGTGCCACTTCGGTGGCCGTGAGTTCGCAAATGAAGACACTGTACTGCACCCGTTCGCCGAACCCGAGCAGCGACGTGTAGATCGCGTCTCGACGCTTGTCGTCGGCCACATCGTAGGCCACGAGGTACCGTCGTCCCCCCCTGCGGCTCATGGGGGGCCACCCCGCTGCCCGGGAATCAACGGGTCCTCATGGGGAGATAGGACGGGACGTCGCCACGAACCCACCTGGCCAGAAGGCGAGCCTGCATCCGGATCACGGAGCGCCACGAACATCGGTATCCGAAGAGGGGGTGGGTCACGAGCTGATCCGCTCGTGCCTCGAAGGCTCGGAGATATCCTTTCCGACCGGAGTCCGTGAGCATGCACCCGGCCTTGGACCGGGTGAAGCTCCGACGCGTCACCATGCCCGTGTTCACCGCCGTGAGTAGGGCACTGTCCACGATGAGGGGGCGAAACTCCTCCATGAGGTCTAGCGCCAGCGCCGGACGACCGTGCCTTGGGCGGTGATAGAAGCCCCACCAGGGGTCAAGGCCTTCCGCTTGGAGAGCCACCGTGCACTCCCTTGCGAGAACGGCATACCCGAAGGAGAGAAGGGCATTGATCGGGTCCTGCGGAGGCCGCCGATTCCGTCGGTCAAAGTCCCATTCCGCTTCGAAGTCCCGGGGCCGAAGCGCCAGGGAAAATGAACCGAAGTAGAGCGCCGCAATGCCTCCTTCCAGCCCGAGAAGGGTGTCCGCGCTGCCGGCGTGCTCAACCTTTCCGAGAAGCGTGCTCATGGATGTCAGGGCGTCGGCCGGCCTCGGAGTCGCGTTCCTCCGGAGCAGGGTTCGCTGATTGGCCCCCTTGGCCGCGACAATGGTCTTGGCGAACGCGAGGCAGCGCTTCTCATCCGAAGCGACCTCGAACTGCGCTGCCCTATCAAAGGCGTTCCGGAGACCCGAGCCCTGGGTCATGCCATAGAACCAGTGCCCGGTGGAGAGGTAGACGATGGGGACCGAGGCTTCGCACAGCATGTGGATCGCCTGCGTCGTCAGGGACACGTTCCCGAGAACGACCACCTGGCTCACATCCTTGAGCCTCGCCCGGCCGACCTCCTCTCCCTCCTTCGTGACGATGAGGACCTTTCCACGTTTTCCGATCCGGGCCCCCTGCTCCTGCACGTAGAAGGGAAGCGCATGCTCGCGCGACGGATAGAGGCGCCGCATGGATGTGGGACCCTCTGCCTTCGAGCCCCCCGCCTGCGACGTTCGGTCTGCACCCCGATCCTCGATCTGCCCCAGAGCGCGAAGCGTGAGGGTCTCGTCTGGAAGACAAATCCCGCTCAGGGAGCAACCCACGCATTTGGGGCTGTCTTCGAGAGGGTCGGGGAGGGTTGTGGCCTGCGTTGCTGCGTGCGCTTCAGCGAGCAGGGCGAGAGTCCGGGACTCGAGCTCCTCGTCAAAGGGAACATCGACCCGCGTCCTCGAGGCTGCGAAATACAAGACGCCGTGATCGCAGCGGTAGCCGTGCTCCCGCAGGAGAAGCCCCTGGGCCATGAGTTGCACCCGCTCCGGTTCCCAGCTCCGCCGGGAGTTCCGGGGAACCCGGCCACGCTTCGTCTCCACCGGTACGGCCTCATCGCCTGCCGTGGAGACCAGGTCGAGCTTGGCTGTCAGCCCAAGCACCGTTGAACTCAGGCTCACGGAACGCGACACCCGGGGTGGCTCGTCGGACCCTGAGTCACCTGTCGTCTCGCCGTTGCCACCGCTCGTCGGATCCCCTTCCGGATCGGGAAGCACGTGGTCGATTCTGTCCACCCGCCGGTGTACCGCCGTTCCCTCCACCGTGTACTGGTTCTCCGCCCACCGCCCGTCCACATGCATGAGGTGGAAGAGCCTTGGGCAGTAGGCATACTCGTTGAGCATGCGGACGGGGAGGGGAGAACCGTCCCCTTCAGGCATCAGGATGTCCAGCGTCTTCCAGACCCGGCATGGCTCGGAACAGGCCGAGCCCGTGGAACCGCCCGAAACCCAGGGTAACCGGCCCGGACACCTCGGTGGGAAAAGTGATCCTCCAGAGGCTGCCCCGACGATCCGGCTGGCGTAGTCCACGCTTGTCCCGAAAGCGGTGAAAGTGAACCGGCCTGAGCCTCCTTCCCCCGACCGCGATGTGGTCCAGGCGCACGAGTGACAGCGGCACCGGCCAACCCCGCAAGTCGCACTCCTTGGCGATCTGTTCCTCGACCCCGAAGCCTCTCTTCCTGAACCACGGGTGCAAGTACGGCGTGACGGATTCCCACACATGCGCGGCGGCGAAGTAGGGATGGCTCCCGAAGTCGCGCCCCGTTCCGGCAGACTCCAGCGTGGTGGGCCACCGTTGTTCCGGCTCTCGCCAGATCTCCCGGACAAGGGCTGCCCCTCGAAGCGCGGCTTCGGGGAATCCTCCCGGAACATGGACCATGATGGAGTCGACTCTGCCGTCTCCGCTCGCATCCTCCGGGAGGAACGCCGCATGTACAACCCCTTCAGGCAGATCATGTCCCGAGAGTAGATCGAGAGCGTGTTTCAACGGGGCGGGTTTCTCCCGGTCAGCCCCCTGGATCCCGTTGGCTCGGCTTCCTGCCTGGTCTGTCACCCTGACGATGCCCTTTCGCATCACCTCGGCGACGCGTACCGAGTCCTCTACCCGCGGAAGGGGCTTGCCGCCGAGTACGAAACGAAGGATGGTCGGCGGCTCGACTCCATCGGAGCCACTCCCAGTGCTCTTGCGAGAACGCATGTGACCCCGGCTCGCAGGCTCTCGGGACTTGTAGGTCTCGAAGCGACACCCGGGGGGGACACTCCAACCGAGGCCCCGCAGGTCGTCCGTATCGATCCGTAGCGCATCGAGGAGGGCCACCGGAAGGGTCGCGAGGAGGCGTCGCTCCTTCGCCTTGAGTCTCCCCTCTCCGAGGCCTTCCTCCAGGATCCGGCCCTCCCGCCATCGCGCGTACCCTTCCGCTCCCATCGGCACCGGAAGTCTGACCGTTTCCCACGCATCCGCAGAGAGCTCATCTCCGACCACGGCCGGAACACAGTCCCACGTGCGACCGTCGAGGTCATCCTGCAGCAGGGTGCCCTCGACCCATCCCTCTGCGCGTCCGAGGTATCCCATGTTCCGGACCAGTCTGCCCAGGAGTTCCCGCTCCGGGGGGCCAAGGTTCACACCTGGCCACGCCACCACCAGGGATTCCTCCCGCTCAACCGCCGCCCACGCATCGAAGATCAGTCGCGTCTCCTCCGGTTTGGCGAGGGGCATGTAGTGCCTGGAATGTGCACGAGTGGCCCTTGGAAGGCGGTAGCGGGGGAGGTCACCGGCGAGGGCTTCGATGAGCGATGCCAACACCTCCTCTCCTTCACCTGACGGCGAGATCTTCCGATGCCACGTGGCGATGAGGGCGCGGAGAATTCGCCACGGAGCTGGGGGCCACTCCACCTCGCCTTCGTTGACCTGCCGGTCCCATGGAGTGGCATGGAACCGACCCGCCAGGAACGTGAACTCGATCGCGGTAGCCATCGGAGACTCACTTCCGGAAGACGACGGTGGTGACGGCAGGGGATGCGAACCTCTCCTCCCGCGCGACTGCTTCGATCAGGGAGGGGAGTGCACCCTCGAGCACCTCGGTATCCGGGAGGTCGAAGCCGGTGGGTCGAGTTGCCCTGACGCTCAGGGCCTCGAGGTCGCACGCCGTCCGGAGGCGGAGCCCGGTGTCGAGGAACCTGCGGACCTTGTAGAGGGCCAACACCACCATGAGCCGCTCCGTCGCCTCGCCGAGGTCGAAGCCCCGAATCTGTGCGAGGTCCAGGTTGAAGAAGGCGGTGATGTTTCCGGACACGAACTCGTCCCGCGAGAACGGGACGTTCCCGAACCCTTCCTTGGTGGAGCCGCTCGGGTTCACCGCATCGTTTTTCACACCCCCACTGGCCGCCACCTGGACATCCGACGCCTCGATGAACCCGGACAGCGATCGGGAGAGCCGAAGTCGGCCTCCGGCGAGCTGCTTCTTGGCCAGAAACACACCATGGAGGAGGGCGTTGGCATCGAGGCGAAGGAGCACCCGGGCCAGCGCCCGGATGTCCACCCGCCCCTCCTCCATGTCGGCCAGCTCCCTCTTCAGGAACTCGAGCACGGCGTCATCCTTGCTTTCGAGGATGTACGGAGAATTCAGCCGGTGGGCCTCGAGGACCGAGCTCGAGAGAAACGTCCCGTCTTCTCGAAGGATCCGAACGTACGGGAGCCCCTTGAGAGGCTCCACCCAGTCTTCCGCCCGCTCGTCCCAGCAGACCGCCTCCAGCCGGTTGGCCACGCTCTGGGCGGACTCGACCAGGAGCATCTGACCCCCGTCCGGCCCGGTGTAGGTCGCGGCGCCGAGGTCGGGGAACCCCGTGGGCTGAAACCGGGAACCCTGGATCGGCTGCAACTCGGCCTCGATGAGAAGGCGAGGAGAAGAAGAGAGCGCGTCGAGGTCGATGGGCATGGGGTTGCTCCTGGTTCGTGGTGGACTTGTTGAGAACTTCGGCTGGGTCGGCTTCGGATCGAGATCCCTATGGTTCGCCCGGCAGACGGGTCGGCGGCGCGAAGAGGCGTTCGGAAACCACTCGAAGCGATCGATCCGAGATTGGCACCATGAGAGCCACGAGGAGCCGTCGACCGTCAATACCGAGGGAGTGCACGCCACGGAGCGCAGGTGAGATCCCCGGATCGAGATTCTCCTGCAAATCCGGGCTCGACGTGCGACTCCGATGCGGCGGCACCAGAGCCATGCGGCGGAGCCTCTGTTCGACCGCGGGCAGAAGCGAACCCTCTCGCTCCGGACGAAACGCAGGTTCGGCCCATACCTGCCGAACGAGGCTGGGCGTGAGCGGCACCGCCCGCATCCCCCCTTCCTCGGTCAGGCGCAGAAGCCCCACCCGATGCAGATCGCGCTCGGCCGTGAAGAAGGGCTTGAGCATCGCATAGGAAACCGGGAGGGTCTCTCCCCCGGTCGCCTCAAGCGCCTCGGCGCCTGGAAGCGAACGGGGCGTTCTGGCGAGGGAGAGCCCGGGGATAAGCCCCAGCACCCGGCGGTCGAGATGATTCGAACCCCTGAGCAAGGCGGACACGGCCCCCAGGGGTGCGCCAAAGCGGCCCGCGAGAGGCTTCTCCCAGACCCCCTCCTGGCTGGCTTTCAGGAGCCGACGCTCCAGAACGGCCAAGAGGGACCGGGGCAGGTCCCCGTTGCCCCAGACCACCTCCCGGCTTTCCTCGTTCCATCCTGGAGTTGAGAGGCTCTCCTCCAGGGGAGCGAGGTGAAGGGCCATGGGGAGGTCCATGTATGCCGAGGCCGGCTTCATCTGCGATGGCCCGTCGCCGACGGTGTCCCGCGCCTCGCCCTCCGGATCCCTTCGCTCGGCCCTCAGGCCTGCCAGGGCTACGGCAACGAGGAACTCGGGTGTACCGTCGTTTGCGCGCCGAACCCACTCCGCGCTCAGCCGAGGTACCGGACCCAGCGCCTCCCTGCTCTTGGGTGCGGACGCCAGGTATCGCTGGATCCGGCCGAGGGTTATGAGGACCCGCTGAACGTTTCCGGGCACTGCAGCTTCACCGCCCTCCCCACCTGCCATCCGGAACAGCCCGTCCTGGAGCTGACGGCCCAACGAGACGAAGCGTGCCGGAGCATTCCCCGAGGGGCTGGAAGCGGACTTGAGCGCGGAAAGCCAGCCGCGGCGATCCAGCTCGTTGATGAGTTCACCCTCTGGGTTCCTCCGCACCCGCACCCGGTTGAGGGGCGTGGCTAGAAACGCCTTGCCATTCCGCATCATGAACCCGTAGCGAATGAACTCCGAGATCCCCCGATCCACCCCCAGATTCGAGACGGCCCGAACGAAGTCCAGTCCGTCGCGAGCGGGCCGTCCGTTGAGGACGGCGCGTCCCTCTCCGAGGAGTGTTCGCAGCTCTCGAAGCGACGTGGGATTTCCCCACATGGGCATCCAGATCTCTCCTCGGGCCGGCCCCTCGTCTTCGAGGGAGGTGCTCCCTGCCCCCGCTCCCGTGGGACGCACAGTGAAGGGGTAGGCCATCCGTCCGGGTCCGGTGCTTTCAAGTCGCCGCGCGGTCGAAGCGGCGAAGAGAACCGCGCCCTCAAGCATGAGAACGAAGTCCCAGGGGTTCACGACCCCGCCTCCGCTGAACCCCGTTCCGGAGTTCATTCCGCCCAGACCGGACGGGGCGAACTGGCCAATCGCGAAGCTCCCGAGGTGGGGAACGGACTCTCCGAACAGGGCTCCGCGGAGAAGAGCTTCGGTGCCGGACTTGGGGTCCCCGGTCGCCAGGTCGAACAATCCCGCGAGGCGCTGAAGGAAGTTGTTCGTGAAGTCGAGCCGGCCGTCATTTCCACCGGTCCCGAGGAGCGGCGGGTAGCGGGACGCCCCATCCGCAACGAGCACGGCTGCGTCCAGCCACGCCAATGCATCGTCGTTCAACTCCCCCCTCAAGCGCTGCAGGAGGTCGTCCTTCCGCTCCGGTTCCATCCCTTCCGCCAACCCCAAGCCCTTCAAGCAGGACCGGATCTCTGCGATCGTGTCCCGTAGAGGTGCAAACCGAGGTGCCTCACTAAAGCGGATGGGGTCGATCCCCAGAGGCCCTTCCTGGGAGTCGCCCTTTCGCGCACTCATCTTGTCCGGATAGAAGCCGCTCCCGCTATTCCACGGTGCCAGAACGGGGGAGGGTCGATAGTGCGTCAGGAAAAAGTCGATGAGCGCCTCGCCCCCCAGCCTCGAAGAGAGCCGGAACCCCCTGTCGTCCCACCACCCCAGCGCATCGGGATCGGCCTGCTCTCCCACGAGGCGAAGGACCCCGAGGGCCTTGAGGTAGGAGGCCAGCGGCGTGGGGATGCAACCTTCGAGGGCCACCTCCTCCACCGGACCGTCGGTCACGGTAGTCATTCGTCCACCTCATGGGGGGAGGTTGGGTGGGAGCGCCCCGCCGAACCCCGCCAATCGGCGATCCTCAAGAGTGCTTCCAGCCAGGACAACTGGAAGGGTCCGAACTGTTCCAGCAGCCCCGCGCTGCGCTCGGCCCAGGAGGGCCTGGACCGAGCTCGACCCAACTCCATGAGTTCCAGGCTGAGCGCCGTTTCGGGTATTTCCGTGACCACTCCTGCTTCCCCCGGTTCCGGGAGTTTCACGCTGGGGAGGATGTCGCCCTCCCAGACCCCGCGGGCATGCCTCCGCCCGTCGGGGGGAACGGCCTTCTCGTTGGGTAGGGCACGGAGCCCCATGCGCACGCGCCCATGGTGGGCCGCGATCAGGTAGGCGACCAACGACTCGGATGGGTGCCCGGTGTTGTGGCTGAGCCAGGCGAGCATGGACGGCAGTTCATGGCGGAAGTAGCGGCGCGGCACCGAAGCACCCTCTGCATCCCAGACCCGATACTGGGGGATTGCCCGGCCTCCGGACTTTGCGAGGAGCTCACCGGGTAAGTGCTGTTGACCTACCGCATCGCGCATGGCCGCCTGAAAGGCCGGATGGGCCTTTCCCACGTCATGCCATCGTGCGGCATCGACCACCGCCCTCCGGCCCTCCGAACCGAGCCCGACGGCTCCGGAAACCGTTCGGGCCTCCCGGACGACCGCCTCGAGATGGTCGTGGAGCGTCTCCGGTTCCCCTCCCATGAGGGACTCCGGATCTGAACCATGCATGTCGGCCGTCGAGGCGGACGGCTCGAGCACCGGGACTGGCGCCTTGGAGCCCGGGTCGAAGCCCAGTTCCTGATCGTAACCACCTCGCTCCGCGGCAAGGAGGTAGGTCTGGCCCGGAGTGAAGGGTCGCTGTCTTCCGTCGACCGGTACCCAGGCCTCCCGGGCAACGTCCCAACCCCAGACGGTACGGGCCCTGCTCCCAGCGTACTTGGCGAGCTGCGGGAGCGAAACCGGACAGAGTTCTCCACGGGCGGCCGCCGGCAGGTCCGGTGTCGGAGCCTCCTTGAGAGGGCGCCAGAACACTTGGACCGCGGGAGGCCCGCTGTCGCGGATGTAGGGCGCGACGTCCACGTCGTAGCCCGAAAGATCCGGGTCGGTGTCAAAGAGCTGAAGGAAGTCCTTCCGTCGAAGAACAGGTCCGGGGGGACGCTCCTGATCGAACGGAGGGAGGGCCGAGGGGCCCGCCTCGGTGAGATCCGCCAGTATCGCTCGGCTGACTTCCAGCTCCTCCATCGTGTATGGCCTGGCCAGGTCTGGTCCCGCGCTCGGGTCGACATCGATCCAGACGATGCTACTCCCGTCAGGGACTTCACCGTACCGGTTGTTCCTTCCGAATCGCTGCACCATTGAAGCCCAGGGAGCGATTTCCGTGAGGAGGGTCGTGGACGTCATGTCGACCCCGGCTTCGACAGCCTGCGTGGAAACAGTAATCCGGCCGCCTGCCCCTGGTGGGGCCCGCAGTGTGGCCTCGATCCGTTCGCGCTCCGACGGACGAAAGCGTGAATGGAGCAGCAGAAGTTCGGGATCCGCTCGCTGGGTCTCCGCGGAGGATCCGGCGGCCTTGACCAGATGCCGGTACACCTCCTGAGCTCGCTCCACCCGATTCACGATCACGAGCGTCTGGCTCCCTGGGACATGCCTCTCAGTTGCCAGCGATGCGATCGAGGCGGCCCCTGGGCCCCGCTCAGCGACTGCCTCCTTCCTCAGGACGAACTGCGCTCGCTCGATGGTCTTTCGAGCATTCAGAAGGTGGCCCATCGACTCCCGGTCGCCTTGGCCGAGCTGAGCGAACTCGAGCGAGGATTCGAAGGGCCGGAAGTCCACCGTACTCAACCATTCGCGGCGAACGGTTGCTGATACCCAGAGCGATCGGCTCGGCCGCGGCAGCGAAAACGAGCGACGGAAGGCGTCGAGCTGAGCGGTCGTTGCGACCGCCGGCCCCATGAGCTGCACTTCATCCATGACCCAGAAGGAATCGGTGTGCAGGAGGGCGAAGTGGACCGGCCACTGGTACCGGCTCATCCCGTAGCCCCGCATGAGCGCTCGGGAGAGAAGCATGTCCTGGGTGCCCACCAGAATGGCGTTCTCTTCGGGAAACCTTGCCCAATCGGCTCTCCGGACATCGTCCGCACCCCCCATGAGAAGGGAAACCGAGACCTTCCCGTCACCCGGCTTGCCGAGCAGACCCAACCGCCCGAGCCAGATTCGGAAGTTCTCCACCGTTTGCTCGGCCAGCACGCGCATGGGAAGGACGAACACCAGGCGCCGAGGGGTCTCGGGGTCGTCTGCGAGGCGCCGATGGATCCACGCCAACCCGACGGCTGCAGTCTTCCCGGTGCCCGTGGGAACCGAGAGGACATCGGGCCAGGGTCGTTCAGCCAGGTCGACTTGGTACGGATACGGACGGTAGCCGGTCGCCTGCTGAAACCTCTCTCGGAAGTCGATCACGGGGCGGTGGTGGTTGTGGGAGGTCCGGGGCTCTCGGGGACGGGTCAAGTGTCGCGAAGGGGTGTGACAAGCCCCCGAAGCGACGGAATGAATGGCCTCACCATAAGTGGGTATGCATGGTTTCCGCCACGCACCGCGAGACCCGGCTCTTCCGCGTCACGACCGAGGTGACGTGACCCGGCACCAGGACTGCAACCAATGAGGCCGCGCCCCGAAGGGCGCGGAGCGACCTGGCACGTCTGCGGTCGCGAAGGCTCCTCAGACATTGCTTCAATGGGGCCGCACCCTCCAGAGCGCGGAAAGGGAGCTCGCGGGGGTGCGACGCGGCCGCCGCCGGGGCCCCGACGACGACCGCCACCGTACCCCGCCTACGTTGCGGGCGTAGCCAGCATCTGCAACGTATGTGGCCGCCCCACTGAGCGCAACATGTCGCTACAGCTCCTCATACATTGAACGGTCATAGCGCGGCCCCGTTGCCCCAAGCACCGCGGCCACGCACCCCAACGCTCGGGGCTGGGGGTTCAGGCTGTTGGGCGGATCCCTCCGGCCCTGGAACCCGTGGAACCGGGGCCTGCCGTCGGCCGCCTTGACATTGTCAAGGTGCTGGAACCAGGATCGGCGCCGAGAGTGGGCGGGGCGGGTGCGGAGCCCTTGCCGCAGGGGGCGTTCAGGAGGGGGTCACGGCCCCCGTCCGACCCCGCTCCGCAGCGGGGATCAGCACGTCTTCGAGCAGGGAGTGGAGGGCTCGGGTGGGGGCGCCGGAGCGTCCGCCGAGGGGATTCGAGGTGGTCACGACGGTGAGTTCCAGTTCCGGCACGATGAAGATGTACTGCCCGCCGTGGCCCCAGGCGAACCGGACCTCGTAGCCCCCGTACTCCCGGATCCACCAGCCCAGGCCGTGGCCGTGGCCGTTGAAGCGGGAGGTCCCCCGCTGGGTCCACGAGTCCTGGATCCACGCCTCCGAAACGATCCGCCGCCCCTCGTGGACCCCGCCGTTCCGGTAGAGCTCGCCGTAGACGAGCATCTCCCGGGGGCGGAGCCCCATCTCGTTTCCACCCAGGTAGACGCCCTGGGGATCCCGGGTCCAGGGGGAGAGGGTGATGCCGAGGGGAGCGAAGAGGACCCGGCGCGCGTAGGCGAGGGTGCTCTCGCCGGTGGCCCGGGTGAGGACGGCGGAGAGGACGTGGGTGCTCCCGGTACTGTACACCATGCGCCCGCCCGGCTCCTCGACGAAGGGGCGCCTCAGGGCGTCACGCACCCAGTTGGAGCTCCCGGCCCAGGCCCCGTAGTTCCCCCCGGAGGTGGACTGGAGCCCGGCCTGCATCCCGAGGAGGTGCCCGAGGGTCACCCGGTGGATGCGGGGGTCGGGGTTCACCCCCTCGAACTCGGGAAAGTACTGGAGGGCCGGCACCTCGAGCCCGTCGATCGTCCCCTCCTCGATGGCGATCCCCACCAGGGTCGAGATCACCGCCTTCGACGCCGACTTGATGTTCGCCACCCGGTTCGGGCCGGCGCCGTTGAAGTAGGCCTCCCGCTCGAGTTCGCCATGCCGGGCCACGAGGAGGCTGTAGAGCCGGGGCATGGAGGCCGCCCGCGCGAATGCCTCGTCGAGGAGGATCGAGTCCAGCCCGACGCTCGGCGGGGGCGAGGTGACCACCGCCCTGGCCGTGGGCGGGGCCTCGGCGGTCGAGGCACCCGGAGGGGCGTCCATGCATCCCCCTGCGGCCACCAGGGCCAGGGCGGCCCCCATCGCGAGGTTCCGGACCGGGTCCATGGTTCCCACCGAGTGGGTCAGTAGCGCGGAAGGGGCGCGTCTGGCGCCCATCCCCGCTCGACCTTCTGGGCCCGGACCATCTCCGCCACATCCTCGAGGAGCCGTTTCGCGTCGTAGACGATCCCGTCCTTGATCGTCCAGACGACGCCGCCGACCCGGACCGCCTCTCCCGTATCGTCGTCCAGCTTCACCGCTCCGGTGCCGTAGAGAACCTTCAAGTTCTGCAGGGGGTTCTCCGCCACGATGACGAGGTCCGCAAGCTTCCCGGGCTCGATGGTGCCGATGGGCGGCTGCTCGCCCTTCACCTCCCAGATCTCCTGGGCCGCGTACATCGTGGCCGCCCGGATCACCTCCAGGGGATGGAGGCCCACCTCGCGGAGGAGCTCCAGCTCCTCGATGTATCCGAACCCGTAGTTCTTGTAGATGAACCCCGCATCCGCACCGGCAGTGATCCTACCGCCGGCCCGGTGGAAGTCGGCGAGGAAGTCCATCCACTTCCGGTAGAAGGCGCGCCACTCCGCCTCCTCCTCGGTCCCCCAGTAGAACCAGTACGACCCGTGGGCCCGGCGGTTCGGCCGATAGAAGTCCCACATCGAGGGGAGGGTGTAGCGGTCATGCCACTCCGCCTCCCGGGCCCGCATCACGTCGCGGTTCGCCTCGTAGATCGTCATCGTGGGGTTGATGAAGAACCCGCGTTCCACGAGCTCCTCCACGAGGGCGTTCCAGGGTTCGCTCCCCCGGTCATGGCTCTGCCGCCAGAGCTGGGCTACCTCGGCAAAGCGATGCTGCTCGTCCTGGTAGTTGTAGTCCAGGCGGTAGGGCTGGGACTGGTGGTCCCGGAGAAGGCTCTCGAGGAGCCCGTAGAAGTGGGTCATTCCGGTGAGCCCGGCCCGGGCCGCCTGGCGCACGTTCATCTGCGCCACGCGGGGCTGCGACAGGTGTGCCGTGGTCCCCATGCCGAGCTGGTTCGCCTCGTCCACGATGGCCGAAAAGAGGTGGGGCTCCATGGCCTGGGTGTGGAACTTGATCCCGTCCACGCCCTGGGCGTGGGCCCAGCGCACCCACTCCCGCCCCTTCTCCGGGGTGTCGATCCGACCCTGGTTCCACCCGCTCCCCGGCCTCTGGTAGTTCACGATCCGGGGTGCCACGATCTCGTTCGCAGCACTCCGGGCCTGCTCGCTCAGCGACAGGTCGAAGCCGGTGAGCCCCACGCCCCGCACGGTGGTCACCCCGTGGGCGAGCCAGAGCTTGTAGGCGTAGGCGAGCTCGGGGTTCTTGGGCGCCCCCCCCGCGTGGGCGTGGTTGTCGATGAACCCCGGGAGCACGTACATGCCGTGGGCGTCGATCTCGTGGTCCGCCCCCCGGGGCCGGCTCCCCTCGTTGATCGAGACCCCGGGGTACCCGACGGTCTGCACCGAGACGATCCGGTTCCCCTCGATCACGATGTCGGTGGGCCCGGCGGGCGGAGCCCCCGTTCCGTCAATGACGATCGCACCCCGGATGATGAGCCGCTGAAAGGGTCCTTCGCCCTCATCGGCGCCCCGGTCCGGAGCAGGAACGGTCTGGGCGAACGCCCCCGGCGCACCCGTGAAGACGGCGAGGAGTGAAGCCACGAGGAGAAACCGGGTGCGCGCGCGGCTGCGCAGGCCCTGGGCGGAGAGAACGGCTCGATGCATGGACGGCTCCGAGGGTGTGGATGTCAGACGCGTCTCTTGCTCGTCAGGATCCCGACGACGAGCACGATGACGATGGCCCCGAAGATCGACCAGACCACGGGGAACCGCTGGCCGCCGACCTCGACGGCGAAGAGCTCCGGGAGCCGAAGCTGGGCGGCGATCCACATTCCGACCAGGGCCCCCACGAATCCAAGGGCCACGGAAACGAGGCATCCGCCCCGGGAGAACCCGGTGATCGCCTGGCCCAGGGCGCCGCAGACGCCGGCCACGATCAGGAGTACCACGAACTCGAGAAAGGTCACGGGTCCCTCCGGTCGGGAAGGATCCGCCGGGGCGGAGTCGGCAGCGCGCGCATCACATTCTCCGGTACGAGGGGCCGCTCCCGCCCTCCCGGGGCGTCCAGCGGGGACCGACCACGTCGGTGGCCTTGCAGTCTACGCAGTTCGGAGCGTTCACGACAAGCCGGTCCCCGTCGCGCTCATAGACGGCGGCGGGGCACATGTGGGCGAGGAACTCGGCCATCTCCGCGGAAACGTCCTTCCCCACGACGAGATGCGACGGGATGTCGTCCCG
>JBJHCE010000003.1:0-66155 GCA_050485865.1 Gemmatimonadales bacterium
AAAGCCGGCGGGAGGGGTGAGGGCGTCTCCAGTTCTCCCTCGATCCCGGGTGCGGGGGCGTCCAGCCGGGGCGCCCGGTCACAGGCACCTGCCCCGAGGGCGAGGGCGCCCAGGGCCAGGAGCCCCCGTACGGCACCCGCACCCCGCCTCAGGAGGATGAGGCCGGCTTCACCGACGCGGACCGGGGGTGGTCCCCCGGCGCCCTGGTCCTCCTTCACCGTGCGGGGATCCTCGATGAAGGGGTGGTCCCAGGCGTGCTCGAGAAGGAGGAACCGGGCGAAGGGCCGCTCCTTCCAGGCGGCGAGCACCCGGTCCACCTTCCTCGAGCCCCAGGGGGGGTCGGCGTAGGCCAGGTCCCAGGGCGGGTCCTCTCCGCCGGACTCCACGAGGGGGATCGCGTCCTGGACACGGATCCGGGCCCGGCCCCGGGGAAGCCGGAGCCCGGCCACGTTCGCCTTGAGGGCGTGAAGGGCCGACGGGTCGTTCTCCACGAAGGTGCACGAGCGGGCGCCCCGGGAGAGGAGCTCGATGCCCACGGCACCGGTTCCGGCGAAAAGGTCCGCAACGCGGGCGGCGCGGACCCCCCCGTCGATCTCGGAGAGGGCCTTCTCCGCGAGGCGTGCCGCCCGGGCCCGCACCGCCTCGGCGGTGGGACGCACCCGCCCCGAGGGAGACTGGAGCGCGCGCCCGGCCCAACGGCCCTCGAGCACCCTCATGCCGTCGCCCTCCACGGGGTGAGTCCCCGCCAGAGTTCGCGGAGCATCACCCATCCATCGGTTCCCACCCCCGGAACCGGAACCAGGTTCACGGTGGCCCAGATCGCCGAGAGAGCCCCGATGCTCGTGGTGAGCCCCCAGGCAGATCCCGCGCCGGAGGCCACCGCTTCGACTCCGGCCAGGAGCACGCGCATCCCCCGATACAGCCCCTGTGCGGAACCGTCCACGAGGAGCTCCAGGGCGGCGCCGGGAACAAGCCAGGCCCAGCTGGCCACGGCCTCGGGGCCGGAGAGGAGAACGAGGGCCAGGACCAGGTTTGCGAGGGGGCCCGACACCGCCACCACGGCCCTTCCCGTTCCCGGGGGGATCCCGCCGTACCGGATCTGTCCCCCCACCGGGAGGAAGCCCAACGACCAGGAGCGCCCCTTTCCGTCGATCCGGGAGATCCCGGGCCCGCGCCCGACCTGGAAGGCCCGGAGCTCCCCCCCCCGGAGGCGAACCGCAAGGGCATGCCCGAGCTCGTGAACGGTGGTCACGGCCCAGAGCAGGATGACGGAGAGGAGAAGGGTGAGCATGGATCGGGATGGAGGGGCGTCCGACGCAGCCCGGAAGGGCGCAGGGTTCGGCAGGTGGGTGCACCAACATTATATTCAGGGAGGCGCCCTTCTCCGAATCCACCGACGGCAGCGAGGCACGAAATGGTCCCACCGATCTCATCCGAATCCCCCGTCCGCGAGACCCGGGGCAGCGGGGAACACCGTGGACGTGGGCTCACGACGAACGACGCCCCCTTCATCGAGAACGCACGGGAGCGGGGGGACCTCTTCATCGTCCAGCCGTGGGAGGAGTACTCGGAGGCGAACCACGAGACGTGGGCGAGCCTGTATACCCGGATGCAGGACCGCTGGGAGCGGTATGCGAACCACCGGTTCCTGCAGGGAATCGAGGCCCTCGCCCTGCCGTCGGACCGGGTGCCGCGCCTCGAAGAGGTCAACCAGTTCCTGGCGCCCCTCACCGGGTTCGTCGCGAAGCCGGTGGCCGGGTACGTCCCCGCCTACCTCTTCTTCGACTGCCTGCACCGTCGGGAGTTTCCGACCACGATCACCGTGCGGGACGGCCGGACGCCGGACTACCTCCCGGAGCCCGACATCTTCCACGACATCGCCGGGCACGTTCCCATGCACACCGACCCGGCCTTCGCCGATACCCTCGTCAAGTTCGGCGAGGTATCGAAGTTCGCCGTGCGGCGCCTGGTGGAGTCCGGGTTCGAGGGAGCGGACCTCCGGGCCCGCCTGGCCTCGAACATGCGGGCCATGGCGCGCTTCTTCTGGTTCACCATCGAGTTCGGTCTGATGAAGGACCACACCCCGGGCGCGGGACCGAACGACCTGCGTGTCTACGGGTCCGGGCTCCTCAGCTCCTTCGGCGAGATCGCCCACTGCATCGAGAGCCCCGACGTGCAGCGCTTCCCGTTCCAGCTGGAATGGGTCGTGAACCAGGCCTTCGAGATCCACCACTACCAGCCACTGCTGTTCGTGGTGGAGGACTTCGATCACCTGTTCGCCGAGGTGAAGCGACTGGAGGAGTGGATCGCCGAGGGGCGGCTCGACAACGTCGCCCCCTGCGAGCCCGAGATCACCCAGGACGAGATCGAGGTCTCGCTCGAGGCGGCCCGGGCAGCCCTGGCCTGACCCCCGGCCCCGGGGACCGTCCCCCCGATCCGCTCGGGTGGCGGAGTCCGGACCGAACGCGCCTTCCCGAACACGGTTGTTGCCGTTCGGCGAGGTCCGCCGTATTCTGCGGCGGGCACGGACCGTGCCTGCGCCGATCTTGCGGGGGCGCCCTCATCCCGCGGTTCACATGGCGGCCGAGCGGAGCGGACCTCCCGGTTCCCGACGCCGCCGAGGAAGTTCAGGGAGTACGGTATGCGTACGACTGGGATCGTGAAGTGGTTCAACGACAGCAAGGGCTTCGGGTTCATCACCCCCGAAGACGGATCCAAGGACTGCTTCGTGCACCACAGCTCCATCCAGGGCAGCGGCTTCAAGTCTCTCGCCGAGGGCGCCCGCGTCGAGTTCGACGTGGTCCAGGGCCAGAAGGGTCCCGCGGCCGAGAACGTGGTGCAGCTCGACTGAGCCTTCCCCTCCGGGACGCCGGAGTCTCCATTTCCACGCGGCTCCCCGGCCCAGGCCGGGGGGCCGCTGTGCCTTGATCCCACCTCCCGCCTGGACCATGATCGCCGACCTCCCCCCCGATCCGGATCACGACGCTCCCGGGGTCAACGTGCTCGGATCCACCGGGCTCGTGGGATCCGCGGTCGTGGACCTCCTTCTCCGGCACCCCACCGGCCCCACGGTGCGGGTCTTCCAGCGGCGGTCCACCGGCACTCGGGTCGGTGACCGGGCCACCGAGGAGCACCTCGTGGACTTCGACCGCCCGGAGGGGTGGGTCCATCGGATCCGGGGGCGCGCCCTCGTGTCTGCCCTCGGCACCACGCGGAAGGTGGCGGGGAGCCAGGCGGCCCAGAGGAAGGTGGACCTGGACTACCCGCTCGCGGCCTGCCGGGCCGCCGCGGACCAGGGCGTGGGAACCCTCGTCCTCGTATCGGCCATGGGGGCAAACCCCCGGGCGCGGGCGTTCTACCCGAGGCTGAAGGGGGAGCTGGAGGAGGAGGTCCGGGCCCTTCCCTTCTCCGCAGTCCACATCCTCCGCCCCGGGATCCTCGACGGCGAGCGCACCGAGTCCCGTCCCATGGAACGCCTCGGGATCCTCCTGGCCCGGGGTGCGGCCCGCCTCGGGGCCCCCGCGGCGCTCCGCCCGGTCCCGGCGGTGACCGTCGCCCGGGCGGCCGTCCGCCTCGCCCTCGCACCGCCCCCACCTCCCGGAAAGACCTCCGTGCAGGTCCACGAGCAGAGGGACCTCTTCCGCATCGGAGCCCCGGAATGACCCCCGAGGCGGGCGTCGAGCGGGGGCCCGAGGATCCGTGGAGCTCCTCCGACGACGAGACGGTCTGGCCCGAGGCCACCCTCCGGCTGGCCAGGGACCCCCGGTTCGGACCCCTCGTGCGCCGGGCAGGCCCCGTCCGGCTCCCGCCCCCCGACCCGTGGCCCTTCGAGGCCCTCGCCCGGGCCATCGTCTTCCAGCAGCTTGCCGGAAAGGCCGCGGCCACGATCTGGGGGCGCGTACGGGCGCTCCTCCCGGGTGAGGTCACGCCCGCAGCCTTCGAGGCGCTCCCCGACGAGGCGCTCCGCGGTGCCGGGCTCTCCCGGCCGAAGTGCGCGGCGATCCGCGATCTCTCGCACCGCGTGGCCCGGGGCGAGCTCTCCCTCGAGGAACTCCCGGAGCGCTCCGATTCCGAGGTTCTGGAGGCTCTCACCCGGGTCCGGGGGATCGGCCCATGGACGGCCCAGATGCACCTCATCTTCCAGCTCCGGCGCCCCGATGTCTGGCCCGTCGGCGACCTGGGGGTACGCACCGGATGGGCCCGGATCCACGGACTCGACGCCACCCCGGACGCTCGCGCCCTCGACCCTGCCGCCGACCCCCACCGCCCCTGGCGGAGCGCCGTGGCCTGGTACTGCTGGCGCGTGGTGGACCTGGGGATGGAGGTGCCCTGACCCCCGCTCCACCGGACTAGTGTGGTGTCGCCGAAGTCCTGTGGCAGTCGAGCGCCGCTGCATCCGCTCCAGCGTCGTTGCACCTCCTCGGCGTAGCGCTGCTATGCCTCGTCGGTGCGCCTAGCTGGAGCGGCGCTTCGTCTCTCTTGGTGCTCACAGGACTCCCGCGGCACCACACTAGCCGCCGCCGAGTCCCACCACCTCGCTCCTCCGCTCCAGCAGGATCACGTCCCTCCACCGACCGCGGAGCTCCCCGATCCGCTCGCGCCGCCCCACCTCCCGAAAGCCCGCCTTCCGGTGCAGGGCGAGGCTCGCCTCGTTCTCGGGGAAGATCCCGGCCTGGAGCGTCCAGAGCCCCGCGGCCTCGCTCGCCTGCACGAGTGTGGCCAGGAGGGCCCGCCCCACCCCTCGCCCCCGGGCCCCCTCGGCCACGTACACGCTCACCTCGGCCACCCCCCCGTAAACACAACGCCCGGAGACCGGCGCGAGGGCGCCCCACCCCACGATCACCCCCCCGATCCGCGCCGCCACCCGCCCTTCGGCCAGGTGCCCGGCATCCCACGCCGCCCACGGCGGAACCTCGGTCTCGAAGGTGGCGTTCCCTCCCGCGATGCCCTGGGCCAGGATCCGCGCCACCCCCGGCCAGTCCCCCGCCCGGAGGGCATCGACCCGGAGCTCCACCGGGAGGGGATCCCCGTCGAGGGCAAGGACCCGGTCCAGCCGCACCGGGTGGGGGGCGACACCTCCGAGCGTTTCGAGGCGCAGGTACTCAACACCTTCGTGAGTATACACATCGATGATTCGCCCACGCGCCTCCCGCACCGCCCCGTCCTCGTCCAGCACCGCGAGCTCCACCACCCGCCGAAGCGTCGATGCCGCCAGGAACCGGTCGTGCACCCCGCAGTCGATGGGGCGGTACGGAGCGTCCCCTGGCGCCTCCCTCGGAGCCCCGCCCGCGGCCCCGCCGGGAGCCGGCTCCTCCCCGGTCATCGGGGTACGAACCGGACTTCGAACATCGTGGGCCACCGCTTCCCGGTCAGGAAGAAGGTGTCGGTCTCGGGGTTCCAGGCGATCCCGTTCAGCACCGCCTCCGGGTCCACCGGCCGCCCGCTCCGGGGGTTCAGCGGCGTCGCATCGATCTCTGCCACCACCTCCCCCGTGGCCTTCCGGATCCGCACGATCCGGTCGGTCTGGAAGACGTTCCCGTAGATGTAGTCCCCGACGCAGGCCAGCTCGTTCACCTCGTAGAGGGGCCGGTCCGCCAGGGTCACGGGAACCCGCTCCAGGACCTCGAAGGTCTCCGGGTCGCGCCGCACGAGAAGCGATCCGCCCGTCGTCATCCAGAGCGAGGTCCCGTCGTGGCAGAGCCCCCAGCCGTTCCCCGCGTACTCGATCCGGTCCAGGACCTCGAAGGTCGCCCGGTCGTAGACCCAGGCCACCCCCTCCTGCCAGGTGAGCTGGATCAGCCGGTCGCCCACGAGGGCGAGCCCCTCGCCGAAGTACGCCTCCGGAAGGGCGTGGCTCCTCAGGACCGTCCCCGTCTCCGGGTCCACCTCGCGAAGCGTCGAACCCCCGTAGGTCCCGGTACTCTCGTAGAAGAGCCCATCGTGGAGGAGGAGCCCCTGCGTGTAGGCCCCCGGATCGTGGGGAAGGACCCGGAGGATCTCAACCGTCTCCCGGGGCACCCCGGAGTCACACGCCGCGACCCCGACCCCGACTGAAACCGCCATCGCCATCGCGGCGGCCCGTGCGACGCCGCCCCGTCCCCCCTTCCCCCGCCCCTTCCTTGGCCCGTCGATCACCGGTTCCCCTCGCCTGTTGTCTGGTCTCCCTCGTCCACGATTCCCCCTTCCGGGCGCTCCCATTCGCCGAGGGCACAGCTCTGCATGGTGGTCTCCCCCCACCGCCCCCGGACCCAGCTCCCGGACCGCCACGAGATCACCGCCGCCGGGAGCCCCTCGGCCCCGGGAGGCGCGACCCGCACCGCCCCCTGGAGCACCGGACGCCCCCCCGGTCTCGCGGCTGCCCGCCCCCCCCGAAGCGCCTCCGGTAGTCCGGCCTCGAAGGCCATCGTCAGCGTCCCGTCTCCGGTCTCGTCCAGACGAAGCACCCCCACCCGGGCCTCGGCGTGGCTCGGATGGTCCAGGAGCACCCGGTCGAGCGCTTCCACCCCGTCGGGCCACGCCCCCGTCCGCACCCGGTACTCCCGGGCCGCCGCCGCCCACACCCCGAGAAGCTCCTCTGCCCCGGACACGAGGTCGTCGCTCGCCGGAGGCGGGCCACACGCCGCCATGAGCCCGGCGAGGAGCGCCAGGAGCAGCCGCCTCCCCGGGTCACCCATCGGTCGGGGGACCACCGGTGGCGGACGGGAGCGCCTGGCTTCCATGGGGATCGGACCCGGGGTTCGGGAAGGAGGCCCACGCGGGGCCGGAAGGGTCCAACCTACCCCGGGGGCCCCACCCCGATCAACCGGGGCCGCCCGCCCCGCCGGGGGTGGGCACCAGGGGCGGCTCCCCGCGCCCGAACTGGACACCGCCGCCCGGATCCCGTAGATCGAAGGGCCGATCCCCCCGCATCCACCCCGAGAACAACCCCGACGGAGCCCTCATGCCCTTCGCCGTCCGACGCTGCATGCACCCCGGCCTCCCCCTCTTTGTCACGGCGTTCCTTTTCTGGGGATGCGACGCGCCCGCCGATCCGGAGCCACGGGCCCCGGGCGATTCCGCCGCCGAGGCCGATCCGGGGCCCCCGGAGATCGACGCGCGCTACCGGACCGAGGTCGAGGCGCTGATGGAGAACCCGCGGGTGGGCGCTGCCATGGCCTACCTGGAAGCCATCGAGGAGCGGTCGCTGGGGGAGCTCGTGACCCTCACCGAGATCCCTGCGCCCCCCTTCATGGAGGAAGAGCGGGCCCGGGCCTACGCCGAGATGCTCCGGGCCGCCGGCGCGGACTCGGTCTGGATCGACGGGATCGGGAACGTGCTGGCGCTCCGGCGGGGGACGGCAGGCGACCGGACGGTGGCGGTGGATGCGCACCTGGACACGGTCTTCCCCCTCGAGACCGACGTGACGGTGCGGTTCCGGGGCGACACCCTCCACGCGCCCGGGGTGGGAGACGACACCCGGGGACTCATCGTGGTCAGGAACGTCCTCGAGGCCATGGTGGCGGAGGATCTGAGGACCGAGGCCGACCTTCTCTTCATCGGCACGGTGGGCGAGGAGGGGCTCGGGGACCTCCGCGGGGTCAAGTACCTCTTCGGGGAGGACGGCGTGGGCGAGGAGGGGATCCGGATCGACGCCTTCATCGCCGTGGACGGGGGCGACGAAACCCGGGTGATGAACCAGGGGGTGGGGTCGCACCGCTACCGGGTCACCTTCGAGGGCCCCGGGGGGCACTCGTGGGGTGCCTTCGGGCTCGTGAACCCCCACAACGCGCTCGCCGCCGCGATCACCCACTTCCTTCCCGGCGCCGACGCCCACACGGCGAGCGGACCCCGAACGAGCTACAACATCGGGCGGATCGGCGGGGGGACGTCGGTGAACTCGATCCCCTTCGAGTCGTGGATGGAGGTGGACATGCGCTCCCTCGATCCGGCTTCGCTCCAGGCGCTGGACGACCTGTTCCAGGATGCGGTGCGTCGGGGGCTCGACGACGAGAACGCCCTGAGGCGGCGGGGGGCCGAGCTCACCGTGGATGTGGACATGGTGGGGAACCGGCCGGCGGGGACGATGGACCCGGCGAGCACACCCCTGGTGCAGCGGGCGCTGGCGGTGGTGGCGCGGCATGGCGGGGCGCCCTCGGTGGGGAGCGGGTCGACGAACGCAAACACCCCGATCTCCCTCGGGATTCCGGCGATCACGATCGGCCGCGGGGGGCGGGGGGGGAACGCCCACGCCCTCGACGAGTGGTGGCTTCCGGTGGACGCACACCTGGCCGCGCAGAATGCGCTCCTGGTCACCCTCGCGGAGGGCGGGTTTCCGGCCGGAGGCGGGTGACCGGGGCGGCGGTCAGTCCACCGTGCGCACGCCGTCCAGGCGAACGGGCTGGACGAGCTCCACCGGGGCCGGGTACTCCAGGTTCGGGAGCCAGCGGTACCAGAGTGCGCCGGCCGCGGCGACGATGGCGGCGTCCGCACAGGGGTCCCCGGTGCTCTCTTCGAGCTCGGGGGCGGAAGCGTGGCCGGTGATCCCGACCCGGAGGCGCACCGCTCCGTCCCGGGGGCCGGAGCCGGGAAGGAAGGCGTCGGCGCAGAGGAGCTCCACCTGGAGGCTCCCGAGGGTCACGCCCTCGTGGTCCAGGAACCGCTCCGCGGGCTGGGTCCGGTAGCTTCCGTCGGCGACCCGGATCGAGGGGGGACCGAAGTGGAGGTCTACCTCGACCCCCCCGAGCACGAGGCTTCGGACGGCGGCGTCCCCGAAGTGCGGGTCCGAGGCCACCGAGAACTGGAATCGGGGCGCGAGAATGAAGAAGGCCGCGTGGGCGAGCAGCGCGATTCCCACCGAGGCCTGGACGATCCTCCGGTCCCTGGCCCGCTGTGCGCGGCGGCGGCGTTCGCGGATCACTTCCGGGGGGTCGCGGGTGGGCTCGACCCCCGGGGTCTCTTGCCCCCGCTTCGGGGGCTGCCCGGCAGGCGGGGGACCGGTCATCCGGACGCGGCGGCGGTGGCTGCGGCGACGGCGGCCACCACCGCGGCCTGGGTGGCGGCCACGGCGGCCCGGGTTGCCTCCGAGATCGGCACCCCCTCGAGTTCGCGGACCTCCTTCAGGCGCGCCCGGCGGGCGCGAAGGTACCTTCGATCGAAGACGTGGCGGAGAATCCCGCCTGCGTCGGCGAGGGCCAGCACCGAGGGGAGGCGGGGGTCTTCCGTGTCTGCGCCGTCGAGAACCCGGTGGAGGCCCTCCACGAGACGGGCCTCCGGGTCCGCGTCCACGGTGGGGTAGCGGACCCGCCGGAAGAGCCCGAGGACCCGGCCCTCGACGCGCTCCAGGAGGCCCCGTTCCACCACCTGCTCGGCGGCGCGGTGGCGGAACCCGCGCTCCGTGGCGAGGCGACCCACCCAGGTGGCGACGGTGCCCCGCCTGGGCGCGTGGTGGATCCGTTCCAGCGCTCCGTCGAGGAGGGGATCGCCGGTGGGCGAGGGATCGTGGACCTCGAGGAGCTGACGGCCGAACCGCCCCGGGACCACGGTGAGGCGCTCTTCCAGGACGAGCTCGGTGATCACGGCGCCTGCGATGGCGTGGGAATGCATGGAGGAATGGAAGGTCCCCTTCTCGTCATGGACGGCGAGGAGAACCACCGCCTCGTACATGCGGAGGGGCGAGGGCCCTGCCGGGCGCCCGGGGCTCACCCTGCACTCCCGGGTCCGAGGAGCCAGTCCACCACCGAGTCCATCACGTACCCCACGATCAGGGTATGTCCCTGCGCCTCCTCGACCCGGTACTCCACCCTCCGCCCGGCGCCTTCCGCGGCCTGGACCGCAGCCCCGATCCGCGCAGGCGGGATGATGGGATCGAGCCCCCCGGCGATCACGAGAAGGGGTGGAAGCCCTGTACCGGAAGCCGCCTCACCCCCGCCGCAGACCCCGGCAAGACATGCCACCGAGGCGATCCGGTCCGGGCTGCGGAGCGCCATGGACCAGGCCGCCGCCGCCCCCATCGAGTGACCGAGCAGGTGGACCCGCCTCCGGTCCACGCGGTGGGACGTCTCGACGAAGGCAAGGATCCGCTCGAGGGCCTCGGGGTCCGCGGCAGCGGCGGGCGTGGTGGGGGAGACGAGCACGAAGCCCCGTTCCTCGGCCAGGGCGGCAAGGCGCCCCGCGCCGTAGGCCTCGACGAACATGTGCTCGTTCCCGCCGGCACCGTGGAGGGCCACGATCACCGGGAGAGGGTCCGGACCCGGGTTTGCCGGGCCATGGACGCGGACCCGGATGGGCCCGCGGGAGCCTTCCACCACCTGTCCGCGCTCGGCGATCGCTCCCGAAGCGGCCCTTGCCTCCGCAACCTGGGCCTGCCGGCGGTCCGCGTCGGGCTCGATCCGGGCCACCAGGGCGTCCATGGCGGCCACCACCGGGTCCACCTGGCCCGCGAAGAAGAGGAAGGTGGCCTGGTCGAAGGCCCGGTTGAGCTCTGCCCACGCCTCCGGGGCCGGGGGACGGTCCCGGATCGCGAACTCCACACGGAGGAGCGCCTCGGCGAGGGCGGGGTCCGGGGCCGCGCCCGTCATGACCTGGGCATGAAGCCGGGGCGTTTCCGCAACGGACGCAGGGAGGAGTGCGACGAGGATCGCGAGCAACCGGAGGAGCGTGCGGAGGGATCGGGTCAAGAGAGGCGTCCTTGCGGGCAGGCGGGGCGGGGCTTCGGGATTCGATACTCCGCATTACCCCGCACGGATCCAGGGATCCCCGTCCCACCCCCACCCGGAGCCGCGGTTTCGTTATCTTCCCCGGTCACCCCGAACCGGGGCCTTTCCACGCCATGCCGCCCGACCGAGCCCATGACCCGTACGACCCAGGACCCTTCCGCGTCTGCTTCCTTCGAATCGCTGGGGCTCTCCCCCGAGCTCCTTCGCGCCGTCCAGGACATGGGATTCACCGAGCCCACGCCGATCCAGCGGCAGGCCGTCCCCCCCGGACTCGCCGGACGGGACCTCCTGGGGTGCGCCATGACCGGAAGCGGGAAGACCGCCGCATTCCTCCTCCCGGTCCTTCAGCGGCTGAGCGGGAAGCCCCGGGGGACCACGCGCGCCCTGGTCCTGACCCCCACGCGCGAACTCGCCGCCCAGGTGGAGGAAGAGCGCCGGGCCCTCTCGAAGTACCTGAAGGTCTCCGGGGCGGCCATCTTCGGCGGCGTTGCCATGGGTCCCCAGGAGGACGCCCTCCGCCGGGGCGTCGACGTACTCGTGGCAACACCGGGGCGCCTCCTCGATCACCTCCAGTACGACTACGCAACCCTCGACGGGATCGAGGTCCTCATCCTGGACGAGGCGGACCGGATGCTCGACATGGGGTTCCTCCCGGACATTCGCCGGGTGCTGGGCCAGCTCCCCAGGGGTCCCCGGCAGACGCTCTTCTTCTCGGCCACGATGCCCCGCCCCATCGTGGAACTCTCCCGCGAACTCCTGAAGGACCCGGTCCGGATCGACGTGGAGCGGAAGCAGGCCCCGGCCACGGGGATCACGCAGGCGCTCTGGCCCGTGCCGGCGCACCTCAAGCCCGCTCTCCTCATCGAGCTCCTCAACCGGGACGAGATCGGAAACGTGATCGTGTTCTGCCGCACGAAGCACCGGGCAAACCGGCTCTTCGAGAAGCTCGAGAAGGCGGGGATCCCGGCGGCCCGGATCCACGGAAACCGGAGCCAGGCCCAGCGCACGAAGGCCCTCGAGGGCTTCAGGAGCGGGGCGTTCCGCGTGCTCTGCGCCACCGACATCGTGGCCCGGGGAATCGACGTGGAGGCGCTCGACCACGTGGTGAACTTCGACGTTCCCGCCCAGCCCGAGGACTACATCCACCGGGTGGGGAGGACCGCCCGGGCCGGTGCCACCGGAGAGGCGTATACCCTCGTGAGCCCCGAGGAGGAGAGCGAGGTGCGGGCCATCGAGCGGGCCGTCGGAAGGAGCGTCCCCCGGAGGCGCCTCGAGGGCTTCGATTACTCGGCCCAGCCGGCGGACCGCTTCGAGGTCCCGGTGCAGGAGCGGATCGCCGCGCTCCGGGAGCAGCGCAGGAAGGACCGGGAGCGAAAGAAGGCCCGGGAGGAGCGGCGGCAGCAGGGGGGCGGTGGGCGCCGCTGAGCCTCACCCCCCGGGGCCGTAGGTGTGGCCGTCCCACCTCCAGCTGGCCTGACCGTTCAGCCTGAGGTTCCGCCACCCACCCGTGGAGCCGGTCTCGAGTTCGGTCATCCAGACCCCGGGCACCCGGAAGACCTCGCCCCAGGTCCCGTCCTCCCCCTTGCGGAGGATGAACAGGCAGGGTGCTTCGCCGCCGCAATGGAAGACACTCTCGAGGGCGCCCAGGATCTCCGGGGCGCCGTCGTCGTCCAGGTCCGCGAAGGCGGCGGAAAGGGACAGGTGGGCCCCCGCTTCCCGGGCCTCGGTGAAGGCAGCTGTCAGGGCCTTCGTGGCCTCCTCCACGGCCCGGGCATCGGAGAGGGCAACCTGCGCGGGCAGGGGGAGGCCCCACGCCACCGCCGCGGCGAAGATCAGGATGGTCCGCATCATCCCTCCGAAGGTTGGACGTTCGCGTTCAGCCGGAACAGGTTCTTCGGGTCGTATCGATCCTTCACCCGCACGAGCCGCGCCAGGTTCTCCCGGTAGTTGGCCTGGACCTGGGCCTGCGAGTGGGTGGGCTCAAGGTCGTTCACGTAGAAGCCGTAGGTGAAGGGGTCGATGGCCTCCCAGTAGTTCCGGGCCCACGCCCGGTGCCCGGACCCGTCCGTACCATGCGGATAGCTCGTGATGCAGAGGAGGTTTCCGAGCACGTCGCGCTGGGAAAAGGCGGTGGCGCTCGTGGGAACGCGGGCGATCGCACCTCCGGACTGCTGGGCGAAGAGCACGGTGACCCGCCCCGGGTGCGGCTCGAGCCCCTCGGCGGCGATCCGGGCGAGCTCCGGGGGGAGGGCGTTGATGAACCCACCCTTGAGGTACTGCCCCATGGCCCGGGGGTCGGCGATGTCGCCCGAGCGCTGCACGTCCTGGTAGTCTGCCCGCGCCACCGTGTCCACCATGGGGGGGCCCAGGCGGTCGAGGGGGCGGAGGGCACGTTCCGCCTCGGACACGGGGCCCGAGAAGCAGGTTCCGAAGCCTGCGACGCCGGGCTCGCCCCCCGGCGGATGCACGATGACCGGGTCGATCTGGAGGGTCTCGGGCGCCTCGGGTGCCATCTCACCCCAGAGCTCGAGGACCTCGCGGGCGCGGGCCACCGGCCAGTAGCGGTCGCCGGCCACCACCTGGCGGTCGAAGGGGTGGAGCTGGAACTCGAAGCCCGTGACGACGCCGAAGTTCCCGCCCCCGCCCCGGACCCCCCAGAAGAGATCGGGCTCTTCCTCGGCGCTCGCGTGGCGAAGGACCCCGTCGGCGGTGACCACGTCCACCGAAACCAGGCTGTCAATGGAGAGTCCGAACCTTCGGCCCAGGCGCCCGAACCCCCCTCCGGTCACGAGCCCGCCGGCCCCCGTGTGCGACACGGTTCCGAGGGGAACGGCGAGGCCGTGGGCGAGGCACTCGTGGTCCACGGCACCGAGGAGGGATCCCCCGCTCACCCAGGCGCGCCTCCGACGCGGATCCACCCGGACGGCCCGATAGGCCGAGAGATCCAGCACCATTCCCAGGTCGCAGGTGGACTGCCCCGAGGGACTGTGCCCCCCGCACTTCACGGCCAGGAGGAGTCCGCCCTGGTCCCGGGCGAAGTCCACGGCCCGCTGGATGTCGACGGCGCCCGTGGGCTGGACCACGAGGGCCGGGCGGCGGTCGAAGTCGGGGTTCAGGACCCGCCGCGCGTCGTCGTACCCATCGGCGCCGGCCAGGAGAAGGCGTCCGCGGAGGGCCCGGTCGAGCTCCGCCACGTCCGCCGCCCGGAGCACGATCTCCCGGCCGTCGCCGGTGATCGCCGGAATGTCGTCGTGGCGGCCGGGCGAACGCCTCGGGCGAAAGGGGGGAGGCGCGGCGTGGAGCCCGGCAGGGGGAAGGCCGAGAAGGGCGAGGCCGGCCAGGGTCGACCGCAGGAAACTCCGACGCTTCATGGGACACCTCCGGAGGGAGGGTCAGGTAGATGCGCACGGCGGGGGCCCGGGGTGCACGTGAAGCCACACACCGGGTAACGCTACTCCGGGCGGCAGCAACGCACCAACTAGTCGTTCGCACCGGTCCTGCCTCCGGAGATGGGTTGCCCCCGGCTTCGTCAGGGCACCAGGTCGCGGAGGGACAGCAGGGTCGTGAGGAGGCGCCGCAGAGGCCCGGTGGGGGCGAGGAGTTCGTCCGGGGGGGCCGCCGGGATCCGGGTCCGGAGTGCGGCGCACCCGGCATCGCCGTCGCCGGCCCGGTGCCAGCAAGCGTTCGCCTCGATGCTGCCCCCGTCCCCGGGATCGAGGGCAAGACGGAGCCAGGACGCGGTCTCGACCTGGGCCCGGGCGGCCTCCGGGGCGACGAGAAGGACGAGGCCGTGCCCCGCCGCCTCCTGGATCAGCGCCTTCACCCGGTCCCGGTCGAGGCGGGGGTCGCCGAGCTCGAGGACCACGGGAACCCTGGGAGGCGGGAGGAGCGGGTCGGCACCCCGGGGCGCCGCGACCACGTCCCCTGCCGACACGGAGACCGTGACCCCGGGGAGAAGGGACCCGATGTCGTGGGCCCCCACCGGGGATCCGACCCGCCCCCGGAACTCCACCCACGCCGAGTCGCCGGGGAGAAGGGTCCGGGCCCCGGGGGCACACCGACGCTCGACCCCGTCGATCCGGAGGGATCCGTCGTACTCTGTGGCGCACGGATCCTCGGCGAGTTCGACGGGCTCCGCACCCGGGTTCCAGACGCTCCAGCGCAGGATCACCATGCCCCCGGGCGCCGGCGGAACCGGCCGAACGGAGCGAAGGTGCACCAGGCCGTCCGGGGTACGCGTCACCCGGTGGAGCGAATCGTCCGCCCCGCCCGCTCCCGTGGGTCCCTGGGCCCCGCCGGCGGCGGCGAGGGGACCCAGGGCGCACAGGAGGGCCGTGGAAAAGACGGCGGCGCGGAGCATTCCGAAAGGGGCCATGCGGCGTCGGGTCGAAGGGCGGGCCCGGGGGCGAGGCGGACCCTTCCAAGGTATGCCCCCCGCCCCCGCCCCGAAACCGCCTTCCTTCGAACGGAGGGCCGGCCGCGCGTCAGAGGCCGTGCATCGTGAACCGCCGGGCGAGCACGTGCCGGGCCGGGGAGGCGAGGAGCCCGCGCACGAGCGCCACGCGGAGCGGATGGAGGATGCGGAGGGGGGGTCGCCCCCCGAGGCGCATGTTCTGCTCCGCGCGTGCCGCCGCTCCCTCGGCCCGGCGGCGGGCCTCACGCTCCCAGCGGGGGAAGACGGCCTCGGGAGCGGCGTCCCCTGCGAGCACCCCTGCCGCCTCGCGAACCGCCGCCCCGGCGTTCAGCCATCCCACGTTCATCCCCTGTCCACCGATGGGGCTCACCACGTGGGCCGCGTCGCCAAGGAGGAGCACCCTTCCCTTCCGCAGGGAGCCCGCGAGGCCCCGTTCGGCGTGGAAGCGCGACGCATTCAGGCAGGCCCCCGGATCGAGGCGCACCCCCGCCCGCCGCCGCACGCCGTCGGCGACGATGCCCGGGATCTCGAGGCGCTCCGGGTCCCCCGGCAGCCCGCCGGCGGAAGGAAGCTCCACGACCCACCGCCGAAGCCCCGGCCCCGCCGGAAAGGACTCCACGAGCCCCTCCGGATGGAGGTGGATCCCCGCCTCCGAGGGGGTGAACCCACACCCCTCCGCCGGGAAGTCTCCCATGACCCAGCTCCCCGGGTAGCGGTGTTCGTGAAACGGAATCCCCAGGGCCCCGCGGACCCGGCTTCTCCTCCCGTCGGCGGCGAGGACCAGGGGGGCGCGCCGGAGCTCCTCCCGCCCCGCGCGACGAACCCTGAGAACCACCCCGTCCGCTCCCGCGCCGCCCCCGTCATCCTCAACACCCAGGACCTCCGATCCCCACCCGAGGCTCCCCGGGGCCCGGGCCTGGAGCGCCTCGGCGAGGAGTTCCTCGGTGCGCCACTGTGGAAGGGTGAGTACGAAGTCGAAGGGATGCGGAAGACCCCGGAAGTCCAGGACCCCGAGGCGGGCGCCCCCCTTCCCCACCGCGTACCCCCGGCGGATCGGCGTACCCTCCCGGAGGAGCGCCGCCACGAGCGACGTCCCGTCCGCAACCGGCGCGTCGATCCCGGAAAGGAGCCGGAGTGCCGGCGGATGGATCCCGAGGGCCCGGGTTCGCCGGTCCCGCCGGCCCCCGGGGTCCCGCTCCAGGACCCGCACGGGCACCCCCTTCGCCACCAGGAGGAGTGCCGTCACGAGCCCCACCGGTCCCCCTCCCACCACCAGGACCTCCCGGTCCCGGACTCCTCTTCCAGGGGCCATCACCCTTCCTCCCGGTCGAAGGTGGCGAGGAGGCGGAAGGGCACGCCCCTCCGCACCCGCCACCGAGGCGGTGCGAGGGCTGCGAGCTCGGGAGCGGTGAAGCTCCTCCGGATCGATACGAGGCCGTCGGCCCGGATATAGGAATCCCGGAAGAACGGTGCGGTCACGGCTCCGAACAGGAGGAACGCCCCCCGGGACCGCCGGATGTCACTTACCAGGGCCCGCCGCGTGGCGAGGCGCCCCAGCATGTCCATGAAGTCGGGCACCGCGGCATCCTCCAGGTGGTGTAGGACGTGGTTCGAAAGGGCGAGATCGAACCTCGCGCCCCGGTCCGCCAGCTCCTCCCCCCGAGCCACTTCGAACCGGAGCGATCCCCCTTCGGCGCCTCCCCCCCCACGGGCAAACGCGATGGCCCGGGGATCCGGATCGACCCCGAGCACCCGGACCGCCACGCCCGCCCGATTCGCCCTCCAGAGAAGATCCCGCGCCAGGTCGCCGCCCCCGCACCCCACGTCCACCACCTCGAGGGGGCGGCCCCGGGGCTCCGCCTCCCGCGCCAGCGGAAGGACGAAGCGCCGGAAGAGCCGGCCGGCACCCGAGATCCACCGGTTCACGATCGCGAAGTCCCGGTAGGTGGCCCGGAGCCGGTCCGGGTCGCAGTCCGGTCGATCCATCCACTCCACCAGATCCGGTGCCCGCCGGCGGAACCCGCCACCGGCGATGCCTCCCGCGGTCATCCGGGCCTGTCCTCGCCCTCGCCCCGACCCTCGGCGGAATCCCGAACGCGGAACAGGCCGGACTCGAGGGTGAGCCCCGGACCGAAGGCCATGGCGAGAACGCGGTCCCCCGGGGCCGCCTCCCCCCTGAGGATCGCGTCGAGAACGAAGAGCACCGTCGCACTGCTCATGTTCCCGTAGCGTCGAAGCACCTCCCGGGACGCCGCCAGCGCCGCTCCGGAAAGGCCCATGGCCTCCTCCACCCGGTCCAGGATCGCCCGCCCCCCGGGGTGCACCGCCCACCACCGGACCTCGTCGGGCGCGAGCCTCTCGGGTGCAAGGACCCGCTCCACCAGCGGCCCCACGCCCCGGCCCACGAGCTCCGGCACGTAGCTTGACAGGCGCATGCGAAACCCCCGGTCCCCGATCGTCCAGGCCATGTCCCCCTCCCCCTCGGGCGCCAGGGTCCCCCGAAGCGCCTCGAGCTCGAGCACCGGGCCCGGGCCCCGGGGCGCCCGGGCACTCACCACCACACCCGCCCCACCGTCGGCGAAGATCGCCCCCGCCACCAGGTCGTCCGTGTCCGCCGTGAACTGGAGGTGCAGGGTGCAGAGCTCCACCGAAAGCACGAGGACGACGGCCTCCGGGTCGGACCGGCAGAACGCCTGGGCCAGCCGGAGTCCCTGGAAGGCGGCATAGCACCCCATGAAGCCCACGTGCACCCGTACCGTGGAGCCCGGAAGACCCAGCGCGCGGACCACATCGTAGTCGGGCCCCGGCGCATAGAACCCGGTGCAGGACAACGTGATGACATGGGTGACCTCATCCGCCGCGAAAGACCCCTCCCCACCCACGAGCCCCTCCGCGAGCTTCACGAAGAGCTTCCGCGCCTCCCGGGCGTAGACGGCGTTTCGCGCCCCCGTTCCCGGGGTCGGGAGGCGACCGCCCTCCGCGTCGAAGAAGAGCCGGTCGCGCTCCCCTTCACCGAAGTCATCCACCACCGAATGCCGCCCCTCGATCCCCGAGTTCCGGTAGAGGCTCCGGATCATCCGCCGAACGGCCGGACGCCCCTCCACGTGCGCCTCCATCAGGGCGCCGGCCTCGTCCTGCGTGTACCGGGTCGGGGGTACGGCGGTGGCGAACCGATGGAGGAGGAGGGGGCGCGGCATGGGCGGGGCCGAAATGGCTGCAGGAAGGGTGTAAAGGGCCTCACCCTACCCTTGTCCCCGAATCCGGGTCCCGCTCCTCCCGGAACCGGAACCTCCCGTGCCGCTTGCTCCTCCGACCCCCTCCGGGGCATCTTGCCGCACGGGAGCCCTCCCCCCGCCCGACCCCCACCAACCGGAGGTCCGCCATGTCCCTCTTCGGATTTCACCGCTTCCTGATCGCGGTGGCCGTGGTTTTCTGCCTGGGGTTCGCCGCCACCCAGGCACTCGGACTCGGGGGCGTCGCCCGGGCGCCCTGGGTCGCCGTGGTCTTCGCGGCCCTCGGGCTGGGGCTCCTCCTCTATTTCTTCCGGATGCGGCGGGTGCTGGGCTACCCCGCGGACCGGGAAGACGGGAAGCGCCCGGCGTAGACCCGGGCGTCCCCGCGCCCCTTGGAAGGACTCACCCGGTCTTGTCGAACGGGTCCGCCGCCAGCGCTTCCCTGAGCCGGGGGTGCCTTTTCCAGAGGTACCAACCCATCCCGACCACGGCGAGGAGGTTCCCCACCGCAATGGACCACCAGGCCAGGGGCCCGAGGAGGAACTCGGCGACCACGGCCAGGATCGCGAGGAAGAAGGCCTCGAAGGCCACGAAGAGGAGGACCGCTCCCAGGAGGAGGGGCGGCGTCTTCTCCGACTGCCACACGATGGCCGAGGCAAGGATTCCCACCGCGAGAAACGCCCCCACGTGGAGGACCGTGTAGCCGAGGACCGTCCACGCCGTCACCTCCACGGCATCGACGCTCGACACGCCGAGAAAGACGGCGGAGCCGAGGGCCCCCGGGGTGAAGAAGAGCTCCCCCCGCACCGCGTCGAAGAGGAAGAACCAGAAGGCCACGATCCCGGCGCCCACGAGCCCGGCCGTGACCCCTTCCCGGACGATGCGGTGGTCGGCCATGGCCTCCCACCAGGTCACCGGCCGTGCCTCCCCCGTCAGGTGCAGGTACCCCATGAGCGATACGCCGGCAATGAGGTTCCCCGCCATGACCTCGAGCCACCCGAGCTCTGCCGCCACGTCCATGCCGGTGACGTAGACCGAGAGGTAGAAGACCGCATCGAAGAGGATGAACCCGAGGACGAGGCCGATGAGCACCCCAGGCGCCACCTCGAGCTTCCGCACGAGCCACGTCGCCCCGACCCCAACCACGATCCAGGCCGCGTAGTGGACGAGGGTGTAGAAGCCGATGGGGATGGCCCCCCGGGCCAGGTCCTCCACCCCCAGGAGGGAGTGGGCCAGGAGGGCCGGGGTCCGGAAGGGCTCCCCCCGGGCCGCATCCACGAGGAGGAACCAGAGGGCCATGGCGGTGGCACCCACGGCCCCGGCCACTGCTCCACGCACCCACAGCTTCGATTCGTTCATGGTCCGTCTCCCGGCGATGCGGACCCCGGCAAGGACGGTTCCGCCGCCCCGGTGTCCTGGTGGCCGTTCGCCTCCCGCCAGCGGAGGTACACGAGGATCCCGATCCCCAGGGTGAGGAGAATGGGGACCGAGGCCACGAGGACCCCGCCCCAGAACATCCCCAGCATCAGCCCGTCGTGGTGGTCCACCGGGTCACCTCACCGGAACTCCTGGATCACGACCAGGATCAGGATCGCGATCAGGGGAAGGGGGATCGCCGCGAGGATCCACACCCGTCGCTCCTCGAAGCGGAGGTGCATGTAGTAGAGGGCCACGAGAAGGGCGCTCACGAGGGAGATCGCGACGAGAAGGGTGATGGAAAGCCACTTGGGCATCCCGATGAGGGAGACCCCCACCTTCGCGAACATGAGGACGGCGAGGACCCCCCAGATCATCATGTAGGGTGGAGGGGCGTGCGCCGGGGCCGGGGGGGCTCCCCCCTCCCCTCCTCCCGTGGACGGTTCGGCGTGCTGCATCACATCCCCCCTAGATCAGGTAGACGATGGTGAAGAGGACGATCCAGACCAGGTCCACGAAGTGCCAGTAGAGACCCATGGCCTCGACGCCTCCAAGGCGTTTCGAGGTGAAGTCGCCGCGGCGGGCCCTCAGGTAGATCCATACGAGGCAGAGGACCCCGATGGATACGTGGAGCCCGTGGAACCCGGTCATCAGGTAGAAGGTCGAGCCGTAGAGGGGCCCACCCGCGGCGGCGAAGGCGGCGGCGTTCGGGACGAAGCCGTCGTGGACCAGGTGGATGTACTCGTAGACCTGCACGCCCACGAAGAAGCTTCCCAGGAGGATCGTGGCGAGGAGCCACCGCTGGAGCCCCTTCTGGTCGTCGTGCTCGATGGCGGCGAAGGCCTTCACCATCGTGACCGAGGAGCAGATCAGGATGAAGGTGTTGAAGGCGGTGAGGGGGACGTTCAGCACCTCGCCGGGGGCGGCGAAGTGGTCCGGGTGGGCAAAGCGCAGGATGATGTACGCCCCGATCAGCGAGGTGAAGAACATCACCTCCGAGAGGAGGAACACCCACATTCCGAGCTTCGCGTTGTACATGTCGAGGCCCCGTTCGGGGCGGCGGCCCCCGATCGGGAGGACGGCGGCGTGGCTCATGGCGCACCTCCGGGGGCTCCGGCGGGGGCCGGTTCGGGTGGGGGCGGGGGTGGGCCGCCCGATGCGGGTCCCGGCGGGCCCTCGCGGACGGCCTCCGGGGGCTCGTCCTGGGGGAAGAAGTCCAGGGCGCGGCCGGGCACGCTGTACTCGTACGGCCCGCGGTGGACGAGGGGCCAGGTGGGGAAGTTTCCGTGCGGCGGAGGCGAGGGCACCGTCCACTCCAGGGAGTTCGCCCGCCAGGGGTTCGCCTCGGCCTTCTTCCCCCACCACATCGACAGGAGGAAGTTCGCCGCGAAGATGAGCTGCACGGCGAAGAGGGCGAAGACCGCGTTCGAAATGAAGACGTTCGTTCCCTGCAGGGGAGCGAGGAAGTCGTACTGGGTCGTGTCGTAGAGGCGGCGCATCATCCCCTGGAGCCCGAGCGAGTGCATCGGGAAGAACACCAGGTTGTAGAGGACGAAGGTGGCGAAGAAATGCACGTATCCCCAGGTCCGGTTCATCATCCGCCCGAACATCTTCGGGTACCAGTAGATGATCCCGGCGAAGATCGCGAAGAGGCTCCCGCCGAAAAGGACGTAGTGGATGTGCGCGACGATGAAGTACGTGTCGTGGATGTGGATGTCCACGGGGCTCGACGCCATGAAAATCCCCGAGAGTCCCCCGATGATGAAGAGGGACACGAAGGCCGCCGCGTGGAGGAAGGGGACGTGGAAATGGATGCTCCCCTTCCAGAGGGTGCCGAGCCAGTTGAACACCTTGATCGCCGAGGGGACCGCGATCACGAGCGTCGTCACCATGAAGGTGGTGCCGAGCATCGGGTTCATCCCGCTCATGAACATGTGGTGTCCCCACACGATCCAGCCGAGGAAGGCAATGGCGATGATCGCGAGCACCATGGCGTGGTAGCCGAAGATCGGCTTCCGGGCACCGTTTGCGAGGACCTCCGAGACGATCCCGAAGGCCGGGAGGATCAGGATGTAGACCTCCGGGTGGCCGAAGAACCAGAAGAGGTGCTGCCAGAGCAGGGGCTCACCCCCGTGCTCCGGAAGGAAGAAGGTGGTCCCGAGGGTCTGGTCCGTGAGGAGCATGATGAGCGCCCCCGCCAGGATGGGCATGGCGAGGAGCGCCAGAATCGCGGTGACGAAGAGGGCCCAGACGGTGAGAGGGAGCCGGAACCAGGTCATTCCCGGGGCACGCATGCTCACGACCGTGGTGATGTAGTTCACCGCTCCCGTGATCGAGCTGAAGCCCAGGATGAAGAGGGACAGGAGCCAGAGCTGCTGCCCAAGGTAGACCCCGGTGTACTCCCCCGATGCCGAGAGGGGGGCGTAGGCGGTCCATCCGGCACCCGCCGCTCCGCCCTCCACCAGGAAGCTCGCGAGCATGATGAATCCTGCCGGTACCGCAAGCCAGAACGAGAGCGCGTTCAGCTTCGGGAAGGCCATGTCCGGCGCCCCGATCTGGAGCGGGATCAGGAGGTTCCCGAAGACCCCCACCAGGAGGGGCATGATCGCGAAGAAGATCATGAAGGTCCCGTGCATGGTCACGAGACTGTTGTAGAACTCGGGGAGGATGATGCCGCCGGGCGCCATCGTGTCGGGGAGCCCGCCTCCTCCCGGAAGCGGCTGTCCGGGAAAGGCCAGCTGCCACCGCATGATCACCGCCAGGAGCCCGCCCAGGAGGAGGAATACGAGGCTCATGACCAGGAACTGCTTCGCGATCATCTTGTGATCGGTGGAGAAGATGTAGGTCCGGATGAAGCCCGGCTCGTGGTGCCCTTCTCCGGCGAACCCCCCGATGTACCAGTCGGAGGCGGGTTTCGTGGCGCTCATCGGCCTTCCTCGGCGTCGGGTTCGGGTGCGGGTTCGGAAGGCGCCTGGGCGCGCTGCCCACGGGCCTCCTCGCGGGCTGCGATCCGCTCCGCCTCCCATGCGGCGAAGTCGGCCTCGGACAGGGCGATCACCCGGCCGTCCATCCGGAAGTGTCCGACCCCGCAGAGTTCGGCGCACCCGAGGGAGTAGTCGCCCGCTTCGGTGACCTCGAACCAGATCGGGATCGTCATTCCGGGGACCGCGTCCTGTTTCACCCGGAAGGCGGGAACGAAGAAGGAGTGGATCACGTCGGCCGCGGTGAGGTGCACGACGACGGGGCGGTTCACCGGCACGTGGACCCGGTTCAGGAGGGTGAAGTCGGCATCGGTCCCGAACACCCCGTCACCTCCGGCGTAGCGCGCCTCCCATTCGAACTGCCGGGCCTCCACGTGGATCTCGTAGGCCCCGTCGGGAAAGCGGGCCGGGTCCTTCACCTCGTCCCAGACGCTCTTGCTCATGAGGCCGAGGGCCACGACGATCACGAAGGGAACCGCGGTCCAGGCGATCTCGGCCTTCGTGCTCCCGTGGATGTAGGCCGCCGGCACCCCCTCGCGTCTCCTGTAGCGGAAGAGGAACCAGAAGAGGAGAAACTGGGTCAGGAGGAACACGACCCCGGTGATCACGAGGATCAGGTAGTACAGCCGGTCGATGTCGGCGGCGTAGGTGGTCACCGCCGTGGGAAGGGTCCAGTCCATCCGGTTACGCTCCGGCCCGGAAGGTGAAGGAAACCGAGGCCGTCTCGCCGGTGGTCACCGTGACCCGGGCTTCCTGCGTGCCCAGGTCCGGGTGCCAGGCTTCGAGGAGGTACTCTCCGGGGGGGAGCCGGGCCAGGTTGAAGGTTCCCGCCTCTCCGGTCACCGCGTGGTAGGGGTGGGGGAGGATGCCCAGGTAGGCGCCCATCCACCCGTGAACGTCGCAGCGCAGCGGGATCATCACCTCCGGGAGGGGGAAGGTCCGATCCGTGTCCATGTTGACCGGCTGGCTCACGTTGAAGCCCCGGTTCGTGCTCGGCGTGGCGTTGATGTTGTGCATGAGTCCGTCGGAGTTCCGGAGCGTCACCGTCTGGTTCGTCATCGCTCCCGCTACCCGTGGGACGTACCGGCACGCCACCTGGTCGATGAGGACGGCCTCGGCGGGGACGGGGAATTCCATTCCCTCGAGCCCCTCCTTCACGTAGACGAAGACGTCGGCCAGGTGACCGCCACGGACCTTCACGTTCTCCCGGACGGGGGGTTCGTCGTAGCGCTCGAAGCAGGCGCGCTCGCTCTCCATGTCGATGGGCTCGGGCGCAGGCGGAGTCCCCTCGAACATGACCATGCCGGAGACCGAACCGGCGGTGGCCACGTCGAAGGGCATCTCGGTGACCTGCCGGGCTGCGGGCGCGGCGTCGTCCCCGCCTCCGCAGGCGGCGACTCCGAGGGCCAGGGCGAGGGCGGCGAAGGGGAGCGTGCAGCGGTGGGTCAGGGTGTTCATGGGTCCTCCGGGGTCGGAGTTGGGGTGATGCGTTCACGTCGCTGGGCCCGGGCCACCACGAGGAGGCCGAGCCCGCCGGTGAGAACCATCGCGAGGAGGGGAGCCACGAAGACCGTGGGCGGGGTCTCGGGCTCCAGGTGGATGAAGAACCAGGAGCTGATGGAGCCCCGGGTCCCGTCCTCCCCGTTGTCACCGTCCCAGGCCTGGAAGGCGATGGGGATCGAGACCCCCTCCACGAAGGTGAGATCGGCGTCGGGATCCGCGGGCTCGAGGGGGCGACGAAGGAGGAGCTCCCATCGGCCGTCATCCCAGCGGGCCTCGGCAGAGATCCCGGCGCCGGGAATGTCCTGGACGTCGCGGACCCCCCGGGCCCGGGCCCGGACGGCGGTCCCGGGGCGATCGCTGGACCACTGCCAGAGGAGGACCGGACTGCGGGCATCGCCCTTCAGGAAGTACGGCCGGTCCATACCCCGGGGGAGTTCAAGGGGGAGCTGAACGGTGATCCGGTCCGGCCGGGGGCCGGGCTCCGGGGGTTCGCCGTCGTGGGGCTCCATGACCTCGAGGACCCGGGCCTGGAAGTCTGCCCAGAGCGGGTCCGGGCTCCGGGACCGATCGTGCCAGGCCAGGTGGAGAACGAGCTCGGCCCCGTCGTGGAAACCCCGGACCTCCACCGCGTTGATCGAGGGATCGAACCAGCGGGGCGCCACGATGATCTGGGCCACGAGGGGAATGTGGAACGCCTCGGCCTCGCCCCATCGCGGATCGTCGAGCCCGGTGGGGAGAGTTCCGCCGTCGAGGCGGGGAATCCGGATCACCTCCCGGATCCGGGGCTCCCGCTCCGGCGAGAGGCTCCGGACGTAGTGGGCAAGGCTCCAGAGTTCGTCGGCGGTGACCACCCCCGCGTCCACGAGATCGGCGGACGAGGGCATCGGGGTCCCGTCGAGCCCGGTGAGGATCCGCCGGTGGATGTCCTCCACCGAACCCCCTCCGTCGAACCTCCAGTTCCTGGTGAGGTCAGCGGCGCGAATCGGATAACCCCAGTCATCTTCCAGGGTGGGCGCACTCGACCCGGCACCCCGCCCGGAGTCACCGTGGCACTGCCAGCACTCGATTCGCTGGAAGACCTCCCGACCCTCGGCGATCCGCTCGGCACTCGCCCTGGGCGCCCGACCGAAGGGGAGGGGGTCGGGCTGCCCGAAGGTCTCGAACCCCGGGTAGAAGGTCTTCAGGTACGCCACGAGGGCGTCCCGGTCCCGGCGGGAGAGGTGACGCTCCCACCCGGGCATGGAGGTCCCGGGCATCCCCTTGTCGATGACGCGCAGGATGTCTGCGTCGGTGGGAAGCTCCCCCCCGGCGGTGGTCCGGACCTGGTAGACCCCCCGGGTGAAGTCCCTCGGGCGGGGAAGCATGGTGCCCGCAGCCGGGCCCAGACCGTCGCCCTCGGCCCCGTGGCACGAGGCACACCATCGGTCGTAGAGCTCCCGCCCCCGGTCCAGGTCCTGGGCCTCGGCCCCTCCCGCCCCGGCGGCGGCCGCGGCCAGGAACCCCGCGCAGGCCAGGCGGCGGCCGGCGGCCGCAGGGATCCGCCACCTGGAAATGGACCCGCCCCTCCGCATCTCCATCAGTGCTCCTCCCAGGTACGGGGCGAGAGCCCTGCCTGGCGGTAGAGGAAGAGGGTCACCGCCCAGATCTCGTCGGCGGTCATGAAGTCCTCCCAGGCGGGCATGGCCGAGTTCCAGGGGGCACCCTCCCGGGGAAGGCCGGCCCCTCCCTTCGCGATCCGCCAGAAGACGTAACTCTCGGTGAGCTGGGCGATCGTTCCTCCGCCGCGGAGGGGGAGGGGCGCGGGGTTGAAGCCGTGGGCGTAGTGACCCTGCCCGTCCAGGTAGTCGCCGTGGCAGGGCATGCAGTTCCGCGTGTAGAGGGCGAGCCCCTCGGCGTAGGCCTCGTCCTCCCGCCCCGAGCCGCGTATGGGGTTCTCGAGCCCGTCCAGGCGGATCGTCTCGCCGCGGAAGGTGATCTGGGTGGGAGGCGCGGGGTGGACGGACCTGAGCCCCGCGGGGGCCGAGACCTTGGGGCGGACCGTGTCGTAGGTCATGAAGCCCACGAGGAGGGGGAGGGCCACCAGGACCGCGAGGCGCACCCGACGCCGCTCCGGAAGGATCAGGGTCTCCCGGATGGGGCGCTTGAAGGCCTTCCACCGGTCCTCGTTGTCACTCACCCAGACGAGCACCCCGAGGAGGACGGAAAGCATGTACTGGATCACCACGCTCCGGGGGACCGGTGCGCTCGAAACCCCGACGAGGGGGGGGAGGTACGGGATCCCCCAGCGGACCAGGGCGTAGGCGAGGAGAAGGACCGCTGCGCCCTGGGCGAAGGGGGTCCGGGGCCAGAGGCGGAAGCGCCGCGCCGGGGCGTTCACCGGAGCCCCGCCAGGTAGCGCACCACGGCCTCGAGCTGGGCCGCGGTGAGGCGCTCACCGAAGTAGGTGGGCATCACCCCCACGAGCTCCTCGTACCCCGGGGACACCACGGCCGGGGGGTCGAGGATCGCGCGGCGGAGTTCCTCGGGGGTGCGGCGGGCCCCGATCCCGTCCAGGGCCGGGCCGAGCGCGGTCCCCTCCCCTGCCAGCACGTGGCACATCACGCACTGCTCCCGTACGAAGGTCTCCGGGTCGTCGGCGCCGGCGATGCCGACGGCTCCGGGCGCTCCGGCGGCGGGGACGCCGGGGCTCGCATCGGTGTCGGGAATGTCCGCTGCCGTCACGGTGATCTCCCCCCCGAGGCTTTCCAGGTAGGCCACGAGGGCCCAGATCTGCGCCGGGGCCATGGTCCGGTCGGCAGGGGGCATGATCGGCTCGTACCCCGGGACCATGTGCTCCTGCGGGCGCACAAGCGCCTGGTAGAGGAACTCCTTGCACGACATTCCCGGGACCCGGTCGCCGCAGCGGGCCCCGATGGGTCCCTCCCCACGGAAGTCGGTGGAGAGGTTCGGCCCCCGGGCTCCGGGCGACTCGGCGTGGCAGGCCAGGCATCCGCCGCCCCCCCGGTAGAGGGCGGCCCCGGCTTCGGCCAGCTCCTCCGGGGTCACGTCGGCGCCGAAGGCCACGTCCAGGGGCACCTCCGACTCCACCTGCGGGATCACGTTCGCCACCAGGGTGAAGAGGATGATGGTCCCGGCCACGACCCCCGCCACCTTGAAATCCACCGCCGACATTCAGGCCTCCCGGGGGTTCGGATGGAGGGGCGCGGTCGAGGGGGCCGCCGCGGGCTGGGGCTTCACGATCATCCCCCCGATCCAGAAGACGAAGGAGATCATTCCGAGGAAGATCAGGACGCAGGCGCTGATCACGATGGCCGCGTATCCGAGCGCCGGGGTCGCCGCGTGGGGCGAGGTGTCGCGCATCACCTCCCAGATGTGCCAGTGCTGGCGAATCCCGCTTCGGGCGAACCCCATGAGCCCCATGAGCCAGGTGAAGGTCACGACCAGCACGAAGAGGGCGTACTGGGCGCGCTCGGGCATCTCTCCCCAGCGGATCGCCCCCCGGGATTCGGCCTTCCGGGTCAGGAGGAGGTCCAGGACGACCACGGCCACGATGGAGCCCAGCACCCAGAGCACCTGGTAGACCGAGAATCCGATCCGGACAATGGCCTCGACGAAGTAGCCGTAGACCCCGTAGAAGAGGACGACGGCAGCACAGATCGCGAGCACGATCCCCTGGGCGATCGTCCCCTCCCGGGCCCACGACACGGTGGGAATCTTGTTCGCCCGGCGGTACATCAGGAAGGACAGGAAGGTGGTGAGGATCATGAGGTTCACCGCCGTGTTCTTGGCACTCATGACCCCGAGCACCCCCAGGAAGGGGTGGTGCGTCCCCCCCATGGCGGCGAGCTCCTCCCGGTCCGCGATCATGGAGTGGGGGGTGGCCCACACGATGAAGCCCACCACGAGGACGGCGAGCATGTACTTCGTGTACGGAGCGAACCGCTCTCCTCCGGGGATGCGACCGAGGCCGATCCAGAGGTAGTAGTTGCCCGCGAGGAAGAGGATCCCGATCAGGAAGGCCTGCACGATCCAGAGCCAGCTCATGAAGCCGCCCATCATCGTGACGCCCATCTGCTGGTTGTACTCGTAGATCTCCCGCCCCAGCCAGTAGCCCGCGAAGGGGAGCACGAGGAAGACCGCGATGGCGATGAGGTTCCCCACGTACGCCATCCAGTCGTAGTGGGCGCGCTCCTCCGGGGTCTTCGCCTTGAGGAATCGGTACGCCGCGTAGGCCGCCACCACCGCCCCACCGAACACGGCGTTCGCGATGAGCCGGTGGATGTTGATGGGCATCCAGGTGGCGTTCGCGAAGGCGCTCCAGAAGAGCACCTCCCGGGGGGAGGTGTCGGGGGTCACGTACCCCGGGGGGCTCATCATGTAGGTGAGCCAGGAGTTCGCGATGAACATCACGATCGTGCCCCAGATGTTCAGGAGGATCCCGAGCCCCCAGTGTCCGATCTTGGCCCGACCGGCCTTCCACCGGTCCCACGTGTAGTAGTAGGTGTAGAGGGTGGCCGTCTCGAAGAAGAAGAGACCGGCGTAGAAGTACATGGAGTAGCCGAAGATCTCGGCCAGGTATCCCCAGAGCGTGGGGTAGAGGGTCACGAGGAGGAAGAGGAGGAGCCCGCCCCAGAGGGCCGTGGCGCTGTAGGCCACGAGGAGGAGGCGGGTGAATTCCCGGGCGAGCCGGTCGTACTTCTCGTCCTTCCCCCAGATCGCGATCGCCTCGGCGATCACCGCGAACATCGGCACCCCGAGCACGAAGGCGGCGAACATGAGGTGCACCTGCGCCGCCACCCACACGGCGATCCGGCTCCCCACCAGGGGAAAGTCCCGCCCGTACTCCGCCACCCGGTACTGGTACTGGAAGCCCTGGGCGGCGAGGGGCTCGGCAAGGATCACCACGAGGGCCACCCCGGCGGCGAGGGCCGCGAGCGCCCACGCGATCCGGGCCTTCCCGCCCTGGCTCCGGCCCGTCATGCCTTCCCTCCCCGCCCGAGGAAGAAGGGGAGCCGCTTCGAGAAGTCCACCGGCATCTCCTCCCGGACCCGGGCCATCAGCGCCTCGTCCACGACCGCCACCCCCCGGTCCCGGGCAAAGCGCTCCACCCGGTCCACCACCACCCCCCGGACGAAGCTCGGAATCCGCTCCACCCGGGCCCGGGCGCCTTCGGTCCAGGGGAGTGCCGGCTCGGGGATCGAGGCCCCGTAGGTGACCGACGCGCGCGGGCGGACAAGGGGCTCGTCCCCGTCCGGCTCGTACGCGCACGAGAGGTCCGGCCCGAGGAGGTCGCCGGTCTCGGCAAAGGCCCGGGCGCGACACCCCCCGCACACCTCCCGGTACGCGCACCGCCCGCACTTTCCGCCGGGCGTTCCTTCACGAAGGGCCTGGAACACCGCGGAAGTGCGCCAGATCTCGCCGAAGGAGGCCTCCGCCAGGTCCCCCGCCTCCACCGGGGAGTAGGGACAGGGCGTCACCTTCCCCTCGGGAGTGATGCGGCAGTACTGGAGCCCGCAGGGACACCGGGTCCGGTAGTTCAGGAGGGGGGAGTCCGGCTCCCCGGCGTGGGCGAGGCGCATGAGCTGCGGCTGGCACTTCGAGCGAACCAGCATCCGGCCCCGGAAGCGGGCCTCGAGGGCCAGGAGCTCCTCCAGGACCTCCTCGTTCTCCGCGGGGGAGAGCCCCTGCATCCCCGACCCCCGCCCGGTGGGAACGAGGAAATAGAGGTTGAAGGCCACGGCACCCATTTCGGCGGCCCAGGCCACGAGTCCCGGGAGCTCGTCCCGGTTTCCCCGGGTGAGGCTCGTCTGCACGATGAAGTCGAGGCCGTGGCGCCCGAGTCGCTCCACCGCGGCAAGGGTATCGGAGAGGGCGCCCGAGCCGTGGCGAAAGCGGTCGTGGTACGCGGGGCGGAGCGAGTCCACGCTCACCGCCACGCCCTGCACCCCCGCTTCCATGAGCGACCGGATCCGGGTGTCCGTGAGACGCGTTCCGTTCGTACCCACCACCACCGTGGCGCCCCCTTCCGTGGCCCGGGAGGCGAGAAGCTCCAGGTCGTCGCGAAGGAGGGGCTCCCCGCCGGAGAGGATCAGCATCGGCGCGGGGCTCACCTCCAGGATCTCTCCGAGGATGCGGAGGCATCGGTCCGTCGGGAGCTCGTCGGCCGCGGCGTGCCAGGACCCGGCCGCGATGTAGCAGTGGGCGCACGCCAGGTTGCAACGCTTCGTCAGGTTCCAGGCCACCACGTGGGGAACGGGCGGGGCAGGCTCCGACACCGGCGTGGACGGCGCTTCGTCGAGCGCCCGGGCGAGGCTCACGCCTCCTCCTCCATGAATCGTTCCACCGCCGCCCTTGCCTCGGCGGGTGTCGCCGTCTTCATGTCCACCGGGCACTTCTCGACCTGGGCCTCGACATCGCGGATCGGACACCGGGTGACCCCCTGGGCCTTCGCCTCCTCGATGAATTTCCTCATCTCGGGCGAGAGCCCGTCCACCCCCTCGGCCGCGGCCTTGAGCTGCTTCGTCTGGAGCTCGCGGAACATGACGAGCATGGTGTCCATGTCGAACTCGTCGGCCTCGATCATGGCCTGCTTGTTCTCGTCCATGACCCGGGTCGTGACCCGCCAGAGGTCGTGTTCCTTCGCGAAGCGCTCCACGGTGTTGCGGGCCAGGGGGCGCGCGATCAGGGGCACGGCCCGAAGGCGTTCGAAGGCTTCCGCGGTCCAGACCACCGGGTCGGTGGCGGTACGCTCCCGGGACTGGCTATGCCCCGTGTAGGGGCACGCCACGGTCACCGTGGGGACCTCGGGCTCGGGGTCCGCGTCCACCCCTTCCACCACGGTCCGCCGCATCGCCTCCTCCGCCTTCACCTCGGCCAGGGCAAGCTCTTCGGCGGTCCCGATCCCCATGATCATCTGCATGTGGGTGGGAAGGAGCTTCCGGATCGCCTCGTCGAGGCGGTCGCCGGTCACGGTGGGAAGCGCATGTCCCCCGTTCCCGTACTCCTCGAGGACGAACTCCTCCACCGCCTTCCGGGCGATCCCCAGGGCGAAGGGCGGCACCCGGAGGATCCGCACCTCGGCGTCGGGGGCCCACTCGAGCCCCTGTTCCCCGTCTTCCTCGATCCAGGGGATCTCGTCGGGGCGGACGTCGGTGGTCCCCACGAGGAGCACGTTCGCAGGCGTGAGGCGGCAGAGGTTCTCGGCCTGGGAACCCAGATCGGTGCCGTCGATCCGGTGCCCCCCGTGCCGCGCCATCACGACGAGCGAGGGGTCGAGCTCCTCCACCCACTGGAGGATGCACTGGAAGGGCTTCCCGATCAGGATCTGGGTCTCCACCTCCACGTCGGGGAACTCGGAGGCCATGACCTGCGCCCGCTTGAGGTTCGCCTGGCAGAGCTTCAGGAGCCCCTTGTCGATGATGTTGTTGTGAAGGGCTTCCTGCTCCTCGAACTTGAAGACCTTCGCGGCCTGCGCCGAGAGCACGTCCTTGATGTTGCCGAAGACGACGTGGTGATACTCCACGTCGAAGGCGGAGCAGACGTGGAGCTTCGCCCCGAACTCCCGGGCGAGTTCGAGGGCCACCCGCATCGCCTTGTACGCGTAGGAGGAGCCGTCCACGCATACGATCCAGGATCCGCCCTCGAGCGGTCGGTCGTTCCGGACGATCAGGGTGTCCCGTTCGACCTTCCGGATGACCCGGGCGGTGACGCCCCCGAGCTGTGAGAGGGGCTGGAGGCCGATTCCGTGGGCGCCGATGCAGAGGAGGTCGTATTCACGACCGCTCTCGCCCGCGAGCTTCTCGTCCTGCTCCTCGTCCTCGGCCACGATCCGTCCGTCCGCCCCGAGGCGAACGTCGCTCCGGACCGTCGTACCCCCGTCGTACTTGTCGGCGATGTTGGGATCGAAGCCGATGAGACTGGGAAGGCGCCCCGCTCCCCGGTTCGCCTCACGGATGATCTCCTCGTAGTTGATTCCCTCGAGGAGCTGCCGTGCAAGGGGGACTCCGGCCTCCCGGCACCGCCGTTCCGTCTGGTCCAGGAAGGAGTCCGAGATGAGCTGGAGCCCCTTCTCGATCAGCTTGTCGTGGACCTTCCGCTGCCGCCGGATCTCTTCCGGGGTCTGGAACTGTGCAGGGAGACCGGTTTCGAGCTGCCGGAACCGGACGTCGTGAAGCCGGGCGGCGTAGACGTGGTTTCCGGTGATCCGGCCGTCGGACCTGCGGCAGAGCTCCACCGCACGGTTCACGGCCCAGCTGGAATGGTCGGAGTTGTCGACCGGAACGAGGACTTCGCGGTACATCGGCACCTCGGGCCTTGAGCCTGAGCACCCCCGCAACCGGCCCCAGGGCGGGCAGGGGCCCAGGATCTGGGCCATACCCGTCCTCAGGAGCCCCGGGACAAGCCCGGGGACCCACGCTCCGCCCTCGGCGGAGCACGGACGCTGCGACCGGCACGAAGGGGACGGGACGTTCCCGCCCACTCACGCTCAAACCGGGCATCCACGCGTTGTGCTCGCTTCTGCCCGACGACCGCCTCCCTCCGGGAGGGGGCGGACCGTGACCGAGGTTTGCTGTTGTCGCTTCGGGAGGGGGCCCTGTCTGCAGGTCGTGCGAGGCACATCGTGCCGGGACCCGCGGGCTGCACCCGTCCCCGGGGACCGTCCCCGGGGTGTGCGACGACGCCAACATAGAGGACCCTTTCCGGGGATGTCAACGGAAATGTTCTTTTCCGCTCCATGCGCGGTTCATCCGCGGAGTCCCGCGACCCGTCCCACGAGCCCTCGAGCCGCCAGGAGGGAGATCCCCGCCAGGAGCAGGGTGGAGAGTGCGGGGCCGAACCAGTGGACGAGGGCCGCCGCCCCTGGAACGGTCCCGGTGGCGCCTGGCGGCCCGCTCGCCACCCGGAGGAGCTCCCGATGAAGGGGGCCGAAGGGAAGGAGCGCCTCGAACCGGGCTCCCCAGCCCCCGGCCTGCGCCGTGCGGAACACGCCGGACCCGTGGAGGAGGAAGAGGGTGGCCACCGCGGCGAAGAGGGCGCCCTCCGCCATGGACCGCGCGGCGGAGGCGACCCACAGTCCCACGAGGTTCGCCGCCGCGAGGGCAAGGGCGAGGGTCGCGGCAAGGACCAGGAAGTCGCGGGCTCCGCCACCCGACAGGGCCACGATCAGGATCACCGATGGCGAGAGCTGGACCAGGTCCACCCCCACCTGGGCCGCGGTCCGCTCGACCACGAACCGGCCCGGCGGAAGCCCGGTCATGACGACCCTGCCCAGGAAGCCCGATTCAGCATCCCGGAGCACCGGGATCGCGGAACCCATGGTTCCGAAGAGGACGAAGAGCACGGCGTAGACCGCTGCCGCGTGGAACGCAGGTGCCGCACCGAGCGCCAGCGGAACCACGAGAAGAAGGGGCACGCCGACGTTCAGGGCGAAGAGGCGCTTCCGCCGAAGCGAAAGGCGCCACTCGAGCCGTGCCAGGGCGCCCCTCACGGTGCCCCTCCCCCCGCCCCGTGCCCGTCCTCCGTCGGATCCGGCGACCCACGGCCCGGCACCGGTCCGGTGACCCCGGTCATATCCTCCAGGACCGCCTCCAGCCCTGCCTCCCGGACCCGGACCTCGGCCACGGCGACCCCGGACTCGAGCAGCCGTGCCAGGAGTCCCGGGAGGACGGTCTCGAGGGGAACGCCGCCGGGGTCGGTCCGGAACTCCAGGGATCCGTCGGCTCGCCTTTTCTCGAGGGTGACCCCGGGAAGGTCGATTCCGCGCTCCCACCCCGGCTCCTCCACCCCCTCGGCAAGGGTCACGAAGACCCGGGTGCGACCGTGCATCCTCTCGAGGAGTCCCGAAGGCGGTGCGTCCGCCAGGACCCGCCCCCGGTGCAGGACCACGACCCGGTCGAACCCCGGTGCCAGTCGAGCCAGGTCATGCGTCGCCACCACGATCGCCGTCCCCGCCCCGGCTTCCTCCCGCGCCGCTTCCTCCAGGGCCGTCACCCCCGAGTGGTCGAGCCCTACCGTGGGCTCGTCCAGCACCAGGAGGCCCGCCGCGCTCCCGAAGGCCTCGGCAAGGACGAGGCGCCGCCGCATTCCGGAGGAGTACGACTCCACCGACCGGTCCGCCACATCGGACAGCCCGAAGGCGTCGATCCAGCGTTCGACGTGCCCCGGACCTCTCCCCCGGAACGCCTGGAAGGCCCCGAGGTGCTCCCGCCCCGTGAGGGCGCCTGCGAAGACCGGTACGTCGGGAGCCATGGCGATCCGGCGGCGCAGCGCCGGGAGCTCGGAGCCTCGCGGCGGCCTGGACGCCCCGAACCACCGGATCTCCCCGCCCGTGGGCGAGAGCGCGGTGGCAAGAAGGCGGAGGAGGGTCGACTTCCCGGCGCCATTCACCCCGACCACGGCCACCCGTTCTCCCGCCGCCACCCCCAGATCGATCCCCTCCACCCCGGCCTCCCCCCCGGGCCACCGCAGCGCAAGGTCTCGGGCCTGGACGACCACCTACATGCCTTCCAGGCCCAGGTCGGTCCGGGCCCGATCCATGACCTCCGGCGAGATCGTCCCGATCCCATGCTCCCGGGCGTAGTCGGTGTAGATCCGCTTCACCATTCCGCGAACGAACCCCGGCACCCCCTGGAGGCGGAGCACCGCCTCCTCCGTCCAGATCACCGGGATCGGCGTCGTCGGAGCCGACGTGTCGACGAAGGCATCACTCCGCCCGCCATCGAGGGAGCCGCGCACCGTTTCGAAGGGCTGGGCAGGGACCTCCCTCCCGCCGACCTTCACCCCCATGGTGCTCACGAGCTGGGTCTCCATCGGGTTCGTGAGCAGCGCCATTTCCCTTGCACACCCGGGGCACCGGAAGAGGGTGGCCATCGTCCCGTCGCCGGGGAGGCGCCGCTCGGCGTAGGCCATGACCTGGTCGCAGGGGATGCAGAGGAATTTCATGGTCCCTTCTCCTCGCCACCCGGCGCCGGGGGCGAGGCACCGACTCCAGGGTCCGTTCCTCCGTCGCCGGCCGCCCCCAGCGCGGCCAGGAGCTTCGCTGCAAGGCCCTCGAAGCGGGTCGAGTCCGGAGCCCCTGCATCGGTGCTGGAGCCGGCACCGGGGTCCAGGGGAATGGATGCCCAGAGGGGGAGGCCGTAGCGAAGGCGAAGGCCTTCTCCCCCTTCGCCGGGGAAGAGGGCGTGGATCTCCCCGCATCCGGGACAGCGGAACCCGTCCATGTTCGACACGAGTCCCGTGATCGGGACGCCCGCCTCGACCACGAGCCGGAGCGAGCGGGCCACGACCGCCTCGGAGAGCGTCCCCGGCGTCGTCACCACCACCGCGGCGTGAAGCCCGGGAACGAGCTCAAGGAGCCTTGCGATCTTGTCCGTTCCGGGCGGAACGTCCACGAGCAGCAGGTCCAGCTCGCCCCACGCCACGTCCCCCAGGAACTCACGGAGGGCCGAGGTCTCGACCGTGCTCTGCCACAGGTGCCCATGGCCCCCGGGTCCCCGCCAGCGAAGGGGAGCATCGTCCCCTCCCTGGAGAAGCTCCATCGAGATGACCCGGACCCCGGATGCGCCCGTGGCGGGCTCGATCCCGCCCGAGCCCTCCCCGAGCCTCGCCTCCCGTACCCCGAGCATCCGCGCCATGGAAGGGCCGTTCAGGTCCGCATCCACCACCCCCACCCGCTTCCCCGCCCCGCCAAGCGCCGACGCGAGTCCCGCGGTCACGAAGCTTTTCCCGACCCCCCCCTTCCCACTCACGATGGCCACGATCGCCCCGACCCGGGCGAGCCGGCCGGCCAGGCGGGCGTGCTGGTCCAGCACCTGCTCGAGGAGCCCGGAGCCGGTCTCGTGCTCCACCTCGTTGTACGTCCGGAACGGGCGCATCCGGAACCCCCGGGTCAGGGTGCGAGGAGACGGCCTTCGCCGTCGTGCAGGGTGATGGCGTCGACCGGGCAACTCCGGCACACCCGAACGAGGGCGTCGCGATCCAGCGCTCCGATCCCATCCCGGAAGACCGCGATCCCGTCGGCGTCGAGGGCAAAGGCCCCGGGCGCCGCATCGAGGCAGTCTCCGAACCCGACGCAGATCTGCCGATCGATCCGGGCAACGAGGGCCCCGATCCTGCGCTCCTCGATTCCTTCCACGGGCGGCTCCCGAAGCGGGTTGGCGACGAAGGGGGAAGCCCGTTCTCGAGGGCCCCGGACCCAACCTGCGCAGGAGCCGTGCGCTCAGGCAAGAGACGTGTTCGCCGCGCTTCGAGCGTATTCACGGTGGCGCAGGGGCGCTGTTGCCCCCAGAATCCGCTTCATGAGCGTTCTCGAAGTGCCCCGTTCCCGTCCCCGGAAAGGGGTGGTCGCCGGCGTCGCCCTGGGCGTCGGAGCCCTGGCCGTGGCCTTCGTGGGCTTCTCCCTGGCGCGTCCAACCCCGGAGACCTTCCTCCCCTCCCCGACGGTGCCCCTTCCGGCCCCGCCGCTCCAGCCGGGGCAGCACAGCCTCACCGTCGACGCCTCGGACCCGGACCGATGGGTGCACGTCTCGCTCCGGCACGGAACGGTGGTGGAACGGCCGGCACCCCTCGACTGGGACCTGGCGTTCAGGCGGTTCCAGGTCATCGTGAACGGCGGCGAGGGATTCGCCGGAAGGGCGGCCATGACCTTGCTTGATGCACCGGGGCTCGAGGGGATCGAAGCCGATGCGCTCGCGCGGGTCCCGCCCGACCACTTCGTCCAGACCCGTGTCCGGAGCGACTCCACCCTCGCGGAGCTTCCCCGGTGGTACGACTACTCCTTCCTGTCGCACCTCCTCACCCCCCGCCCGGGCGTGTACGCGGTTCGCCTGGCCGACGGAGGGCACGCCCTCCTCGAATACCGTGGGTACTACTGCCCGGGACCGACCCCCGGATGCGTCACCTTCCGCTTCCTCCTCCCGGAGGAGGGGGAGGCAAGGGATCCGGCTCCGCCTCCACCTCCGTGACATCCCCGAGGGGGAGGGAAACCCGGGTCCGCACCAGGAGCCGGTCGCTCCGGGTGGCGGGATTCGGCATCAGCCCGGGCGGGCGCCGGAAGGCCTCCGCGCCGAGGATCCGTGCCGGGTCCAGGTGCTCCTCCAGGATCACGAACTCCAGCGCCTCGAGCCCTTCGGGGACCTCCACGTCGAGGAGGAGCGCTCCCTCCCGGCTCCCCGCCGCCGGATACCCCTGGTGAATGACCCGGGTCACCGGGCGGCGTGCTCCCACCGCCCCGGTGGGCCCGGTGGGTACGGCCTCCCCGGCCACCGCAACCACCCGCGGGCCACCGTCCTCGGGGTGGTCCAGGACCAGGTGGACGAATCCGCCTCCGATCCCCCCTTCCACCGCCACCCGCACCACCCGGGCGAGGGAGCCCGCCACCTCCCCTTCCACCCGGACCTGGGTCGCGGGGAGCTCGGGGATCGGAACCGGGCGCTCCACGTACCCATCGGACAGGGAGAAACGCCCCGCCCCCTCCGAGGACGCGAAGGGCCCGTGCAGTTCGGCCATGGCCTCGAACCCGGAATCCTCACGGCTGAGCCGCAGGGCGAGGTCCTCCTCCCGGTCCACCGCGTAGAGAAGGGTGGACCGGAGGGGCCGCTCGGGGCCCGGGCCTCCGAGAAGGAGCCCGCCGGCGAAGAGGGCCCCGGACACGACGAAGGCCACCCCGGGTGCCCACCACCGGTTCGGCTCCCCGGCCCCGTCCAGCGCAGGCAGGAGGGCGGCAAACCCCACCGCCGAGAGGAAGGCAAGGCCGATCCAGGCCCGGAGGCTCAAGGCCACCCATAGCCCCTCCACGAGGGGCACGACGATGGCGAGGGCCGGGAGGGCGGCCGCGAGGAGGAGAATCCGTGCCCAGACCGGGAGCGGGGCACGGGTTCCTCCCCCGAAGAGGGACGCCGCTGCGACCCCCACGACCGCGGCCAGCGCCGGAATCTTGAAATCGAGGCTCATGAGGGGGGCGACAAGAGCCGTGGCGAGCGCAAGCCCCACGGGGAGGACCGCGGCCCCTGCGGCGAGGGGAGCGAGGGGAAACCACCTTCGCATCACCCCGAGGAGGGCAAGGAACACGCCGGCCCACGCGGCAAGGAGGGCGGCCATGTACCATCCCTCCCCGTAGACCACCGGCGTCATCGTCCCGAACTCGGGGTGAAAGCGGGGAAGTACCCGCAGGAGCCCCCAGGCGGAAAGGGCGAAGAGCCCGAAGGAGGCGAGGACGAGCCCGGACCCCGCCACCACGCCGCCCAACCCCGCCCGCCTTCCCGACCCACCGCCGGCGCCCCTCCGGAGGACGAGGGCCGCTGCAAGCCCCCAGAGGAGGAGGACACCCAGGGCAACCGGGACCGCGAAGCCCACCGGGTACCCGATCCACCCCACCACCACCGGGGCCACGTACACCCGGTCGGGGGCGTTCACCTGGGCCAGGTCCTCGTCGCCCAGCGCCCGGGTGATGGCCAGAAGGCGGGTTCCCATGTGCTGGATCGAGCGTTCCGACACGTTCTCGGGACGATCGGTGGGCTGGTGGTAGGTCCAGGCCCCGTCGATCCCCGAGAAGTTCAGCCCCTGAACCCCCGCCTCCCGGAAGGGGGTGAAGTCGGTGTCATTCGGCAGCCTCCGGTAGACCTCCACCGAGGTCGAGCCGGGTACCGGTCGAGGATCCACCCGACGCACCACGTCGAGGATCCACCCGTTCTCCGCCCCGGTCTCGAAGAGGTACACGGGGCCGCTCCCCCCGCGCATCTCGGCATTGAGCACGACGCGGACCTCGTCCATCCAGGGGTGCGCATCGACGAACGCCCGGGCCCCGAGGAGCCCCACCTCCTCGGCATCGGTGAGAAGGAGGATCACGTCGTTTTCCGGGCGCCCCCCGGCCAGGAGCGACCGGGCCACCTCCAGGATCGCCACCACCCCCACCCCGTCGTCGCCGGCGCCCCACGACAGGATGCCCGCGTCGTAGTGGGCAACGAGGAGGATCGCCCCCGAGGGGTTCGTCCCGGGGATCCGGGCCAGGAGGTTCCGTACCGTCACCGCGTGGACGCTCCCGGAGGCGGCCTCCGCCCCCGTGCCGGCGCCCCCCCCGCGCCGGAGCGAGACCGTGGTCTGCACGTGCGGATCGAGCCCCAGCTCGTGGAGCCGCCGGAAGAGGAGCTCCCGCGCCCGGTCATGCTCCGGCGCCCCCACCGGCCGGGGCCCCCGGGCGAGCTCCACCAGATCATTCATGGCCCGGGCCGAGGAAAACGCCGTGTCCGGAGCGTTCGCCGGGACCGGCGCCGGCAGCGCCCGGTACCCGCTCGCCCCCCACCCGCCCGCGAGGAGAATGACCACGGTCAGAAGCCCCACCGCCCAGGACCCCCGGGGCGGTCCGGAGCCGGGGGGCGCCGGCCGTCCCCTCCTCCCTCCCGACGACGGCGGGGGTGGTGGCGGTGGCGGAGCCACCGCGGTGGGGCCGGCAGGCCTCCGCCCCGGAGGCGCCCCCTTCCCCTCCCCCTCGAGCTCCCGCAGGAGCTCCTCCTCGTCGAGCCCGGCGATCCCGAGCTCCTCATCACTCGGAAGCTCCGGGAGGTCAGGAAAGCGGTCGTCGTCTCGGTCCACCCGGTCCCCCCCGTTGGTCACGTCCCCTCTGGTCCCACCCCCTGGCCCCCGGGCTTCCCCCCGCCGGCCAGGTACTCGGCAAAGGCGTCGGGGAGGGTGCTTCGACGGATCCCGTCCATGGCCCGCTCGAGGTCGTACTCGACCCGCACCACCTCCACCTCCGCCTCGCCCCCACCAAGCTGGAGGATCACGTACCCGGCGCGCCAGTCCCCATCCTTCGGTCGCCCCACCGAACCGGTGTTCACGAAGTGCACCCCGTCCACCACCCGGTGCCAGGGAAGGTGCGTGTGCCCGAAGGCCACCACGTCGCCGGCGCGCACCCCCGCCCGCTCGCCCATCTTCCGGCAGAAGTCGTCGGAGCGGTCCTCGGTCCAGTAGAGGGTGTTGAGGGTCGGCGCCCCGTGCACGAGGACGAGGGTGGGCCCGGCCTGGTGCCCCCCCAGGGGCCTCAGGTCCATCCGGAAGGGGAGCGCCCCGAGCCACGCCTTCGAGGCCCCGGAGGTGTGCTCCACCGTCCAGGCGTACGAGAGGTGGGAGAGCTCCTCCTGCCTCGGGTCCTCGTAGCGGCACCCGCAGTGCTTGTACCCGGTGGCCGTGGTCGAGTCGTAGTTCCCCGCCACGCCGGGGATTCCCTCCTCCCGGAGCCGCGCCACCACCTCGTTGGGCCAGGGGGCGTACCCCACCAGGTCCCCCAGGTGGTAGACCGCGTCCACCCCACCCCGGGCCGCCCGCCCCGAAAGGTCTTCGAGCACGGCCTCGAGCGCCGGGAGGTTCGCATGAATGTCGGAAATGAGGGCGATGCGCATGGGAAAAGGCTCCGGTCGGCTGGGTCGAAGGGTCAGGGGCGCGTGCGGGGCGTCAGCCCGTTCCCGGGGCGGAGACCGCCGCATCCCCCGAAGGAAGCGCCCCGTCCTCGGCAGGGAAGTGCTCACGGGTCCGGTTCGCCACCCCCACCAGGAAGAGCATGACCGGGACCTCCACGAGCACCCCCACCACGGTGGCGAGCGCCGCCCCGGAGTTCAGCCCGAAGAGGACGATCGCCGCCGCCACCGCGAGCTCGAAGAAGTTCGAAGCCCCGATGAGCGCCGCCGGGGCCGCCACCGAGTGCTTCACCCGCCAGAGGCGCGCCCACCCGTACGCCACCGCGAAGATGAAGAGGGTCTGGATCGTGAGGGGCACCGCGATCAGCCCGATGTGGAGCGGGTTTGCGAGGATCGTCTCTCCCTGGAAGGAGAAGAGGAGGACGAGGGTGAGGAGGAGCCCCACCATGGGGAAGGGCGCGATCCGCGCGAGGAACACCTTCCCGAACCATTCGATGCCCCGCGTCCGCACGATCCACTGCCGCACGATCACCCCCGCCGCCAGCGGGATCACGATGTAGAGGAGGACCGAGAGGAACACCGTGTCGTACGGCACCGTGATGTCGCCGAGCCCCAGGAGGAGGAGCACGATGGGCGCAAAGGCGAAGAGCATGATCACGTCGTTCAGCGCCACCTGGACGAGGGTATACGCCGCATCTCCCCTGGTCAGGTAGCTCCACACGAAGACCATGGCAGTGCACGGCGCCGCCCCCAGGAGGATCGCCCCGGCCACGTACTCCCGCGCGAGCCCCGCCTCGATGAAGGGCGCGAAGATCACCTGGAGGAAGAGCCAGGCGAAGAGGAACATCGTGAAGGGCTTGACGAGCCAGTTCACGACCAGGGTGATCGTGATCCCCCGGGGCTGGCGGCGCACCTCGAGGAGGCTCCCGAAGTCGATCTGCACCATCATCGGGAAGATCATGGCCCAGATGAGGAGCGCCACCGGGAGGTTCACCTCCGCCACCGTGTACCGCGCGAGCGTCTCCGGGACCGCGGGGACGAAGTGCCCGATCGCCACCCCGGCCGCGATGCAGAGGGCGACCCAGACGGTCAGGTACCGCCCGAAGAGGTCGAGACCCTTGCCTTCGGGCTCCGGCGGGCGGGGGTCCGAGGAGATGCTCTTCATCGGGATGCGAACGAGCCGGCCGGAACCGGGCGGGGGGGAATGGAGGCGGGGCTCTCCCCGGAGAGGCGGGCCAGGAGGCCCCCGACCCGGGCGAGGGCCCTCCGGTCGGCGCAGTAGCTGACCCGGGGGCCCTCCACCTCGCCCCGGACGAGCCCCGCCTCGCGAAGGACCTTCAGGTGCTGGGAGACGGTGGACTGGGCGAGGGGGAGATGGTCCACGATGGCACCGGCGAAGCATTCCTCCTGCTCCAGGAGGAAGCGGAGGATCCGTACCCGGGCGGGGTGCCCCAGGGCCTGGGCGAGCCGGGCGAGCTCCTCGTCGGGGTCGGCAAGGGGCGGGACGGGAGTTCCGGGGGGGCAGCTGCGGGGGGTCATGGGCCTCGTGGGTGGCGGTTCGCGGGAGGGCGCGGGGCGCGTCCGTGCGCGTTCATCGGCCATCTACGATAACCGAACGTGCGCCGCTCCGGGAGGCGGTCCGGGGGCCCCGGGTCCCGCCGTTCAGAAGGGCCGGGCACGACCCCGGCCGAGGGAGAGCGGCGGGTGCGAGATGATGAGCACCGGGCACGGGCTCTCCCGGACCATCCGGGCCAGGAGTTCCCCCATCCGGCTCCGCCCGCCACGGGGCCGCGTGATCCCGAGTACCAGGAGGTCGAAGGTGCGGGCGCGCTCCACGATGGCGCCGATGGCGTCTGGGGCCCGAACCACCTCGGCGTCGCCCCGCCCCCGGGCCTCGTCCCGGACGTAGGTGGCCAGTGCGCTCCGGGCCCGGTCCTCGGCCGCGATCGTGGCCTCCGGGGCGAGGATGTGGAGGAAGGCCAGGTGCTCGACCCCCTTCCGCGACAGCGTCCCGATGACCCGGGCCCGGAGGAGGTCGTGGTCGTTGTGGCCGCTCAGCGGAATGAGCACCCGGCGTACACCGTCCAGGTCGAAGGCCTCCCCGGCGTGGAGGAGGGCCACATCGCAGGGAAGCCGCTCGATGAGGCGATCGATGGGGTGCTCCGGGGTTCCGGCGGCTTCCGCGGCCCGCTCCCCCCCGGGGGCCTGGGCGAGCCCCAGGAGGACGCTCTTCACCTCCTCCTCGCGGGTGACCCGGGCGATCTCCGCCCAGGGGTTCTCGGCCACCGTGAGGAGGAGCTCGGTCTCGATCCCCTCCCGGCGGGTCCGGATGAGGGCATTCGAGAGGGCCGCGCCCCCGTCCTCCATGGCCTTCCGGACCCGGGCCTCCTCCGTGTCCTTCCCCGCCACCACCACCTGGTGGAGGAGGATGCGCCCCGTTCCGGTAGGGGCCAGCGCGCTCGCCACCGAGGCGAGCCCCCCGGCGCGGGACGGGTTCGCCAGGGGCACGAGGACGGTACTCCGGCTTCCCCGGAAGCGCGGCACCAGGGGGTCGCCTCCGGCCACCGCCGCATCCAGCGCCTCGGCGCGGCTCGACAGGAACCCGGCGTAGACGAAGGTCCCCACCGCCATCCAGACGAGGAGGAGGAGCCCCGCCGCCGGCACCGTGGCAAGCTGGAAGACCACGAGGAGCCCGCAGGCGGCGGCACCCACTGCGGGGACCAGGGGAAAGAGGGGGGCCGCGAAGGCCCACGAGACCCGCCCCCCGGCCCGCTTCCGCACCTGCCACGCGCTCACGTGGGTGATCCCGAAGGTCACGAGAAAGATGAGGGAAGCCGCGGCGCCGGCCGCCGCCAGGTCGGGCACCACGAGGATCAGGAGCCCGGCACTCCCGCACACGAAGGCAATGGCCGCCACTGGCGCCCCGGTGGTACGGTGCGCCTGCTCCAGGACCCGGGGGAGGGTGCGGTGCCGTGCCATGGCGAGGGCCACGCGCGATCCCGCCAGGAGGTTCGCCCGCAGCGCGGTCAGGGTCGAGAGGATCGCCGCCACCACCACGAGCCAGAAGCCGAAGGCCCCCAGGTACGACGAGGCCGCCACCGCGAAGAGCGTTTCCGGGTAGGCCCGGGCCACCTCCGCCGGCGAGGTGGCCCCGGCCGGAAGCCCCACGGTGGTCACCACGAGGAGGAGGGGGAGGTAGATGGCAAGGGCGAGCCCGAGGCTCGCGAACATGGCCCGGGGAACGGTCTTCCGGGGATCCTTCACCTCGCCCGCCACTCCGGCAATGAGCTCGAAGCCCTGCATCGTGATGAAGGTGAAACCCATGGCCGCGAGGACCCCCGCGAACCCGGTCTCAAGGAAGGGCGACAGGGGTGCCAGGGCCTCCGACGGACCCCGCTGGACGATGGCGGCGAGCCCGGCGGCGATCAGGATCCCGAAGACCGCGAGTTTCCCCACGTTCTCGAGCTGCCCGCCCGAGGGGGAGCCCTTGAGGAGCAGGGCGCCGTAGACCCCGGTGGCCGCGAGGGCAAGGAGGAGCATCAGGGCCCGGGCGGAGCCGCTCCCCGGGGCGACGAGATGGGCGAGGCCGCCGGGCACGAGGGGCTCGAGGGCGGCCACCGCGTAGGCCGCGAAGCCCAGCGCGTACAGCACCGCCGCCACCACGTGAGCGAAGGTCATGACCCATCCGACCCCGAAGGCGGCGCGCACCGAGAAGGCCCGGCGGGCGTAGACGTACTGTCCGCCGTTTTCCGGGAAGGTGGTGGCGAGCTCGGCAAAGGCGAGGGCCGTGAGAAAGGCCACGACCCCGTTCAGCGCGAAGGCCAGGATGGCGGCGGGGCCCGCCTCCGCCACCGCCACGCCTCCGAGCACGAAGACACCGCCCCCCACGATGGCGGCCACGCCGATGCCCGTGGCGCCGACGAAGCCGATGGAGCGTCCGCCGGAGGGGATGTAAGTCTCTCCGGAATCAGAACCTGGGTCGGTGGCTATGAGGTGCTGCCTGAAGTTCGGAGGGGGTGGGGTCCGCCGGGGGGCCGGCCGGCAATATGGCCCCCCGGCCCCCCGCCCTCAACCCGGCGTCAGGGCCCCCCGCGGAAGGCCCCCGGAAGCTGGACCCCCTTCACCACCGCGCGGATCGCCTCCATGGCCTGCCGCTCCACCGGCCCCAGGTCGGCGAGCATCCGGTCCGCCACGCGCTCCCACCCTTCCCGGTCTCCGGTGCGCGCTGCGGCATCGAGCTCGGCGGCTGCGGCATCGAAGCGCTCCATACGGGCCGCCAGCACCTCGCGGGCCTGACCCCGGAGCTGGAAGATCGCCGCTCCCCCGCCCCGCGGGGCCTCGGGCTCGGTGAGCTGGTTCACGAGGGAGAAGGTCGAGGCCACCCGCTCGAGGCGCTCCACCGCGTCATCTCCGTCGATCCAGCAGGCGTCCGGAGGGGTGATCCCGCGCCCCATGAGCGGAAGGAAGAAGTTGTTGCCGGCAAAGGGCCCGTACGGCGATGGGATGAGCCACACGTGGAGCATGTGGAGCGTCTGCCCGGCTCCCCCGAGCTCCGGGTGATCGTGCCAGGCGGCGAGCTCGCTCTCGAAGGCCCGGGGCATTTCCGCGTCCACCGGACCCACGAAGGCATAGGCCATCCCCACGAGGCGCTCCTCGCCATCCACCGGCGCGAACATCAGGTGATCGGGCTCTTCCAGCCGGATCCCGGCCCGCATCCGCCCGGCATGGATCCAGTGCACCCCCATGGTCGGGATGTTTCCGAACTGGGGCCGGAAGCCGGCCCGGGCGGCGGCCTCAGGGGTCGAGAACGCCGCCACTCCCTCCTCCAGGCGAAGGATCATGGAGCGGTCCCGCTCGGAGAGCCCGCTCCAGGGCGGCGCCGCGAGGGTCGTGCACTCGACCGGGCCCCCGTGGTGGTGGGCGTGGGCGTCACCGTGGCCCTGGTGGTCGTGGTGGCCATGGTCCTGGGCCCTGGCATCCACGGCCACGAGGAGGCCGAGGGCGCCCACGGCCAGGGCCGCCAGCACAGGGGAACTCCGGTGGGTCCGCATCGACATCGACTCCTGGTTCAGGGAACGACATGGGTCGTCACGGGGACGACTGGCGGCGAATCTTCGTTAGAAGGCGCATCCGCGCGACGAAATCCTTGCCCTGTTCGGCGGTCGGGCACACCGTAGGGCACGCACGGCTCGTTCCCCCATCCGGATTGATCCCCATGAAGCGATTCCTCATCGAGCGCAACATTCCCGGCGCCGGGAGCATGACCCCCGAACAGCTCCGCGCCGCCTCGCAGAAGTCCTGCTCCGTCCTCCTCGGCCTGGGTCCCCAGGTCCAGTGGGTCCAGAGCTACGTGAGCGGCGACCACATCCACTGCGTCTACCTGGCCGAGACCGAGGATCTGGTCCATGAGCACGCCCGGCAGTCGGGGTTCCCCGCCGACCGGGTCATCGAGATCTCGACGGTCATCGACCCGACGACGGCCAACTGAGGGCCACCGCACCCAGGGGTTCCGGGGTCGCCTCCCCCTCGGGGGGGATCGCCTCCGCGCCCCTTTCCTCCCGTTCCGGTTCCGGGGCGGGCCAGGGTACCGACGTGCCCTCGTAGACCGAGGTCTCGAAGGGCACCGCGTGGAGCACGACGGCAGGCCCGGACAGCGCCCCCCGTTCGATCACCAGCGCGAACCCCCCGTAGAGGTCCACGAGGGTCGCGCCCGCAGGAAGGGCAAGGACGCCGAGCTGGACTCCGCCGGGGTCGAAGACGTCCCAACGCTCCCCGCCACGGAGGGCCCCCCGGCGAAGGGCCGCGAAGCTCCCGTCGGCGAAGACCTGAACCCCCACCCAGGGAGAGACCCACTCCGGAATGGGAACCGAGGCCAGGTGGGCCCGAACCCCCTCGACCACCATCTCGGGGTGATCCCCGGACGCGAGCACGGCCTCCAGGTCACTTCTCCGGGCACGCCGGGCCGGAAGGTTCGCCTCCACGCGGAAGGAGGTGCCGCCGTCGTCCACCACCCTGAACCCCGGGAGCCCGGTGGGGTCCGTCCCCACCACCCGTGCCCCCCGGTACCCGACCCGTGCGCCCTCGAGGAGCGGCACCACGAGGCTCATCCCACCCTCGAACAGGAAGACAGCTCCCTGGTCCTCGAAGACCAGGCGGGGCTCCCCCGCCGGGCCGTCGAACGCCCAGACCCGCGTCGTGTCCTGGACGAATCGGACCCCGTCGGCCCGGGGGGGACCCAACCGGGGAAGATGCGCGCGGAAGCTCCCGTCAGGAGAGAGGTCGCGGACCCCGGGTGAAAGGGGGAACCCCTCGCCGAAGGGGACCACCCGGAGGAGGCTGCCCGACGGGTCGAACACCGTGAAACGGCGCCGCCGCACGTCCCACACCCAGAGCCGGTCCCCCTCATCCATTCCCACGGGGGCCGCATCCACGAACTCCCCGGGGCCCTCGCCGTGCCCACCCACCGTGTAGAGGTGCCGCCCGTCGCGGGCCCGGAAGATCCGGACCTCGTTCGCGAGCCCCTCGCCCACGATCACGAAGGCGCTCCGCTCCACCCCGTCGGGGCGCCGGCGCCCGGGTTCAAAGCGCGCCGACGACACCTGCCCGAAGAAGTCCGGGGCCGCCGGATCCTCGCTTCCGACCCGGATGTGCTCGGTCTCCGCACCCAGCACGACCTCGACGAACTCCGGCGCCGGCGCCCGGTTCCGGACCACGCGAAGCCCGTCCTCGTCCGTCACGAGGAGGTGCGGTTCGTCGAGGAGGACCTCGACGTGCCCCGGCCCACCCTCAGCTTTGGAGCAGCCGGAAAGGGCGAGAGCAACGGCAACCAGGACGCGGGAAGCGCGCGCAGCACTCATCGGGCGACCTCGGGCGTTCGGGGAGGGGGCCGGAGGTGGCCCCGGAGCGGCCCATCCGGGCCGCCCCCGATTCTGATTAAGCCCGCCCCCCGCCCTTCGCAAGCCCCTCCCCCGGGAGCGCGTCCCGGCCCGGAAGCCCGAAATGCCCCGCGATCACCGCCGCCGCCTCCCCGGGCTCGAGCTCGGTGTTGTCCAGCACGAGGTGGTCCTGCCAGGGGAACTCCCCCGGGCGCGACCGGAACCGGTGACGCCGCTCCGCCTCCAGGAGTCGCCCCTCCGACGCCTCCACGTCGCGCTTGGATGCCTTCTCCCGAAGCCGCAGCTCCGTCCGGTTCCGGACGAGGCGCGTCTCGAGATCCGCCTCGAGCTCCACGAACACCGCCCGCCCCCCGCGGCCCGTGAAGAGCCCCACCAGTTCCCCCAGGAAGCCCCCGTCGCCCGGGGCGTCGAAGTCCCAGACCCAGGTAAAGACGAGTCCCGGGATCCCCGCCCGCGCCGCCTCGTCGATGACCGCCCGCCGGAACCCCCGCACGAGCCGCACGAAGGGGTCCGACCCGAAGGGGAAGATCCCGAGCACCGGCTCGATGGCCATGTGGTTGTGGAAGAGGGGAAATCCCGTCCGCTCCGAAAGCGCCATCCCCGTCGCCATCTTCCCCACCGCAGGGGGCCCCAGGAGCACCACGAGGGTCCCGGCGCGCTCCTCCTCCGCCCCGGGAGCGCCCCCGCTCATGGTCCCCCGCCTCCTTCATCGCTGCTCACCGCGTAGAGCGCGAGCTCCCACGCCCCCCCCTCCGCCCCCCCTTCCGCCCCCCCCGCCCGGCGCCACACCGCGGCATACTTCCCGGCATACCGCACCGGCCCCCCGGGCCCCGCGAAGGTGTTCACCGTCGTCCCCACCCCCCACGCAAGATCCCCCGAGGCGCTGCGCTCGAGGGGCCCCGGCTCGGCCTCCGACCCCTCGAGAAACCGGAAGAGGTTCCCGTAGAAGCCCCGGAGCGCCTCCCTCCCCCGCAGTTCCGGCATCCCTGCCACCTGGAGCACCGCGTCGGGAGCGAAGACCGCCGCCACCCGGTCGGCGTCGCGGGCGGCCATGGCGGCCAGGAACTCGGCCTGTCTCGCCTCGAGTCCCTCGCCCCCTTCCGGCTCCCCCGACCGCGAAACCACCGCTCCCACCACGAGCGAGCCCGCCACCAGCCCGGCCACGCACATTCCGCGCACGAGCCCCATGGACAGGCCCCCGGTCCGCAGGCGGGAGGGGAAGGTGGTCATCGGGATCTCTCCGGTGGGGGTCGGGGGGCGCCATCCTCGGGCCCCTTCACCCTACCCTTCTCCCCTCCCCGCCGCCAGCCACCCCGGTCCCGGGTACCGCCCCGGGCCCGCACCTCCGCATCCCCGATCGGGAATTTCCTTGACGGGAGCCCTCCGCGCCCGGTACGCTGCCGGGATTCCTCACCCCCTCCAGCTCCACCGACCCACAGACCCACCGGAGGCAGCATGCGACTCCGTGTCCCCCGCCGGCGAGGCGCCCCCCGGGCCTCGCACCCCGTCCTGGCCCTCGGCCTCCTCCTCTTCCTCGCCCCTGCGCTCGCCCTCGAGGGGCAGCAGAAGCGGGCGCTGGACCACGAAGACTACGACCGGTGGAACCGGATCCAGCAGGAGTCGATCTCGCCCGACGGAACATGGCTCCAGTACCGTCTCGTTCCCGGTTTCGGAGATGCGACCCTGGTCGTCAGGTCGGTGGGGTCGGAGCGCACCCTGGAGATCGAGCGGGGCCGCGATGCCCGCTTCACGCGCGATTCGCGCTACCTCGTCTTCCGCATCGATCCGACGCAGGCCGCGCGCGACGAGGCCCGCGACAACCGGAACACCCCGGCGCCGCTGGATTCCCTCGGTGTGCTGGACCTCGCGAGCGGCGAGATCACCCGCACACCCCGGCTCCGCGGTTTCACCCTTCCCTCCGAATCCACCGCCTGGGTGGTGGTGCAGCGCGAGGCGGAGCGGGAGCGGCCGGCAGAGGAACCCGGGGAACCCGAGGAGGAAGAGGCGGGCCCCACCCGGGACCGTCCCGCCGGGCACCCCCTCCACTACATGAATCTCGCCACCGGCGAGGAGCGGGTCTTTCCCGGGGTCACCGCCTTCCAGGTGAACGACGACGGGACCCGGGTGGTCTTCGCCCAGACGGCCCGGAACGGCAGGGACGACGGGGTCTACCTGGCCGAGGCCGGGTCCGACGCGGTCCGGACCCTCATGGCGGGGGAGGGGCTCTACGTGCGCCTCACCCTGGACCGGGAGCAGGGGCAGGTGGCCTTCCTCTCGAACACCGAGACCTGGGCGGGCGACGACCCGGAGCATGCCCTCTACCTGGCGCCGCTTGCGGGCGGCGGGGAGGCGCGGAAGGTGGCGGGCACGGGCTCACCCGGAGTCCCCGAGGGCTGGATCGTGAGCGACAACACGGGGGTGACCTTCTCCCACTCGGGCGAGCGCCTCTTCTTCGGGACCATGCCCCGCCCCGCCCCCGAGCCCGAGGAGAAGGACCCGATGCTCGAGGCGGTGACGGTGGACATCTGGTCCTGGCACGACGACTTCCTCCAGCCTCACCAGCTCCAGGCGCTGAACCAGGAGCGGCGGCGCACCTACGAGGCGGTGGCCCACCTCGGGAGCGGCCGGATCGTGCAGCTCGAGGACCCGACCCTTCTCTCGGTTTCGGTGGCGGACCGGCGTGACGCCGCCGTGGCCCTGGGGCAGGACGAGCTCCCGTACCGGCAGCGGGTGTCCTGGGACACGCGCTTCGTGGACCTGTACCTGGTGGACGTGAACACCGGCGCCCGGGAGCTCCTCGTGGAGGAGATCCGGAACTCGGGCTCCATGTCGCCCACAGGCCGTTACGTGACCTGGTGGGACGGGGTCGCCCTCGGGTGGATGGTCATGGACCTGGACACGCGGAGCGTGGTGAACGCCACCGCACGGATCCCGGTTCCGGTGCACAACGAGCTCGACGACCGGCCGGGGCCCAAGGGCTCGGCGGGCACGGCGGGGTGGACCTCGGATGACCGCCACCTGGTTGTGCAGGACGCCCACGACCTCTGGCTCGTGGATCCCACCGGCCGGGAGGCCCCCCGCAACCTGACCCAGGGGTACGGGCGGGCGAACGACCTCCGCCTCCGGATCGTGCGCATGGGATGGGACGACCCGGCCATCCCCCTCGACGAGGAGATCATGCTCTCGGCCTTCGACCGGCGGACCAAGGCCGACGGGTACTACCGGGTCCGCTTCGACCGGAACGAGGCGCCCCGCCGGGTGGTCATGGAGGACCGCTCCTTCTCGACACCGCAGAAGGCGGAGGACGCCGACGTCTACCTCTTCACCCAGCGCACCTTCCAGGACTTCCCCGATCTCTGGGTGTCGAACACGGACTTCGGCGAGCGCCGCCGGATGAGCCACGCGAACCCACAGCAGGCCGAAATCAACTGGGGGACGGCGGAGCTCATGGAGTGGACCTCCGCCGACGGCGAGCTCCTCCAGGGGATCCTCTACAAGCCCGAGAACTTCGACGCGTCCGAGGAGTGGCCCATGATGGTCTACTTCTACGAGCGCTCCTCCGACGGACTCCACAGCTACTTCATCCCCGGCACCGGAACCTCGATCAACCGGAGCTTCTACGTGAGCCGGGGCTACCTCCTCTTCGTCCCTGACATTCCGTACAAGGAGGGGTACCCGGGCGAGAGCGCCATGAACGCCATCATTCCCGGCATCACCGCCATCGCGGACCGGGGGTATGTGGACCGGGCCCGGATCGGGGTGCAGGGGCACTCGTGGGGCGGCTACCAGATTGCCTACATGGTGACCCGCACGAACATCTTCGCCGCCGCCGAGGCGGGGGCGCCGGTCACGAACATGACGAGCGCGTACGGGGGAATCCGGTGGGAGAGTGGCCGGGTGCGTCAGATGCAGTACGAGACGGGGCAGTCCCGGATCGGGGCGACCCTCTGGGACGCCCAGCACCGCTACATCGAGAACTCGCCCCTCTTCTCGGCCTACAAGGTGGACACCCCCCTCCTCATGCTCCACAACGACCGCGACGGCGCGGTGCCCTGGGAGGAGGGGATCCAGTTCTTCGTGGCGCTCCGGCGCCTGGGCAAGCCCGTCTGGCTCGTGAACTACAACGGCCAGGGGCACGGGGTGAGCGGCCGGTATCCCCAGCTCGACTGGACGATCCGGATGCAGCAGTTCTTCGACCACTACCTCCTCGATGCCCCGCCCCCGGTCTGGCTCGTGAACGGGGTACCGGCGCTCGCCAAGGGGCAGACGCTGGGGCTCGACCTCGTGGAGACCCCGGTGAGCGTGGACCAGGGAGGCGGCGGCGGAGGCGACTGACACCCGCCGGACCGGTCCCGGGGGAGGGGGGGCGCGACGCGCCCCCCCTCCCCCTTTCGTTCCTCCGCTAACGGGTCCCGTAGATTCGCCGCATGTCGGGGCGCTCGGTGGCCAGGTAGTGGACCCAGATGTAGAGGTGGTTGAAGAGTGCCGCAGCCGCCCCCGCCACCGAGCCCAGGGCCAGCGCGGGCACCCAGAGCGCGAGGAACCCGAACACGTACATCGCGTTCGGGGTGTACCGGAAGATCCCCTCGCGGACCAGGGGGAGGTCCCGCCAGGCCGGGTCGAAGTGGTCGGCCCCCATGGCCCGCCGGAAGCCGAAGTGGCGGTGTACCGAGTGGAAGAGCCACCCCGCGGGGATCGCGGCCGCAAGCGCAAGCCCCCAGAGGAGCCAGGTGGGCGCCGCGAGGGTGCCGGCGTTCGCCACCGAAAGGGCCAGGATGCTCACCACCCGGCCGATCCCGAAGACCGCGAACCCCGCCGCGTAAACCCCGAAGGCGCGTGCCCCGAGTACCCGCGAGAGCGCCCCGGCGTGAAGCTCGACCCGCCAGCAGAACGCCACGAAGGCCTGGTGCGCCACCGGGACCGCCACCGCTGCGGCGAACCACCACCCCGCGCCGATCCCGAAGAGCGCGCCTTCGCGGACCGCCCCGAACCCCCCGACGTATCCCGCCGCGCCCGCGAAAAGGGCGAAACCGGCCAGGTGGATCCCCTGCCCCTCGAAGAGCCGCCGCCGGAGGGGGGCGCTCACCCCTCCGCTTCCAGGTGCTCCGCCAGCGCGTCGAGGTCCTTCGCGCACGCCTTCCGGTAGGGGATCACCATCAGGCGGCCGAGGAACCCCGGAATCCCGCCGAGCCCCCGGATCTCGCCCACGAGGGCCACGTCGGTGCCTCGCTCGGTGGGCTCCAGGCGGTACTCGAAGAGGAATTCACCCCGCCCGCTCGACCCTTTGCTCCCGTCGACCCGCAGGCCCAGCACCCGGGGCCGCTCGAAGGTCACGACCTCGAACTCCTCGGTGGCCTCGGACCCGAACATCTTCCGGGTCTCTCGCCAGCGGGACCCTGCACACACCGGCCCATCGTCCAGGAGCTTCATCGCGACGAGCCCTGGCATCCAGGCCCCGGCTCCCTCGAGATCGACCATCGCATCGAAGACCCGCTCCGGGGGCGCCTCGATCTCGCGCGACACGTCGAATCGCACCGCCATCCGCACCTCCCGCTGAGGGTGACTGTCCCGGGATCAGGCCACCGGTAGCGCGACAAGATGGCTCCGAACCCCCACCGAGCGCCAGCGGCACCCGCGCCCCTCGACATCATGGCGGGAGTCCCCACCCGGCAGTACCCTTCCCTCCTTGCCGGTCCCCCCGAATCCCGGAGCCGCCCCCATGCGCGAACTCGCATCCCCTCCCGTGAGCGGTCCCCGCCACACCGCCCCCCGGGCCCGCCTCGCGGGCGCCCTCCTCCCCCTCCTCGTCCTTGCCGCCGGATGCGAGGCCGGGGCGCCCGCGGACGCCGGCCGCGCCGCCCCGGCCACCCCCGCCGCATCCCAGGAAACGGACCTTCGGGTAGCCCAGGCGATCGAGGTGGCCGAAGACTTCCTCCGCGCCCTTTCCGCCCGGGACGGAGCCTGGCTCGAGCGGCTCTCCCTTCCCGGCGGGTCGGTGCACGCGGTGACCCTCGAGGGCGACGGCGGCCTCCGGGGGATCTCCTCCCGCCCCATCGAGAACGACGTGGTCTCGATTCCCCGGAACCCGAACGCCCTCTTCGAGCGGATGTGGGAGCCTGTGGCCATGGTCCACGAGCGGATCGCCATGGTCTGGACGCCCTACGACTTCTGGGTGAACGGGGCGTGGAGCCACTGCGGGATCGACATCTTCACCCTGGTGGACACGGAAGACGGCTGGCGGATCAGCTCCATCACCTACACGGTGGAGCGGGAGGGCTGCCCGGAGTCGCCCCTTCCGCCTCCGACGTCGGAGGAGCTGGGGGTGGCACCGGACGAGGGCTAGACCGCCCCGGGCGCCCCCCCACGCACGGTTTGGCCCGTGCGCGTCACCCCCCGGCCCCCTCCACCCGGGCGAGCCCCTCCTCCGCCATCCGGATGTTGATCCGGTCCTTCGTGAACCCCCCGAAGCTCGCCCACCCCCGGTCCGCGGCCCGCCGGTAGTGGGTGGCCGCGTGCTCGTGCTCCCCCAGGAGCTCGAAGGCGCGCGCCCGGAGGAGTTCGTCGAAGGTCCGCCACCCAAGGGCCATCACCCCCGACGGAAACGCCCCCTCGAGAGACGCGAGGGCGGCGGCCCCGTCGCCCGCCATCACGCGCCGCCCGGCCTCGAGGAGCATGTCCCCCCCGTGCGCCAGCATGTGCGTCGGATCCGGGTGCGGCGGGTAGGCCGCCCCCACCGCATCCACCAGGTCCTCCCACCCCCGGAGCGCCGCATGGAGCTGGAGGTTCACGCGGTGGATCGTCCGGTCGGGCTCCCCGAAGGCGTCGGGCCGGATCGCCGCAATCGCCTCCTGGAAGCGCTCCCGGCCCCGGGCCGTGTCCCCCACCCTGAGGTCCGCCTCGGCCAGCGACTGGAAGACGCTCGTGGCGTTCCGGTAGCGCCCCGTGGCCAGGTACACCTCGAGCGCACCTTCCAGCGCCGGGACCGCCCGCTCCACGTCGCCCGCGAGGACGTCCAGGCTCCCGCAGACCTCCCGGTCATCGGCCTGGGGCTCCGGCGGGAAGCCTGCGGCGTAGAGCGCATCGCACGCCGCCACCACCCCCGCCCGGTCCCCGAGCCAGAAGGCCCGCGCCACCTGCCACCGGGCGTGGTGGGGCGCGAAGGCCTCCCCCTGGGCCAGCGCCATGAGCGCATCGCCCCGCTCCATGTCGCCGAGCACCAGCGTCAGCACCGAAGCCGCCCTCAGCGTCCTCCGTCGCTCCGGGTCGAGCTCCAGCGCCTTTTCGAACGCCTCGAGCCCCCCCTCCGGGTCGAAGAGCCAGGAAGTCCGGTTGTTCCCCAGGTTCGCCCACGCGATGAACTCGTCGGGAAAGCGCCCCACGATCCGCCGGTAGAGCTCCTCGGCCCGGTGCGCGTCGTACTCCACCTCCGAGGCCCGCGCCGCCTCCACGAGCCACCGCTCCCGGTCGGGGAGCCGCCCCCGGTGGAGCCAGGCCTGCTCCAGGTGGTGCGCGGTGCGCTCGAAGCGAAGCGTGTTCACCCCCGCCGCCGCCGCAAGCCGGTGCGCCATGGCGAACTCCGGATCCACCTCGATGGCCGCCTCGAGCCAGCGGAGCCCCTCCTCCGGGTCATCCTCCATGGTCCGTTCCCCCCGGGCGTAGTAGCGGAGCGCCTCGAGCGACGGCGTCGTCACCTCGGGGAGGGGCCGGCTCTCCGCCAGCGACTCCGCCGATTCCCCGAGCCGCCCCCGCACCTCGCGCGAAAGCCGCTCCACCGCGCCCAGGAGCCCCCGCTCCCCCGCCGAGGTCCGTACCGCGAAGAGCTCCTCTCCCGACCCGGGGTCGATCCCCCGTGCCCCCAGCACGTAGCGCGTTCCCACCCGGGCCACCGTGGTCTCGATCACCGCCCCTGCTCCGGCCCGCTCCGCCACCTCCCGGGCCACCGCCCCCTCCACCGGGGTATCCACCGGCGTCCCCATCCGCTGGAGCACCCCCTCCACCCGCGCCCGGGGCACCACCCGCACGAACCCCGTCTGCTGGAGGTCCACGACCAGCGCCTCCCGGGTGGCGAGCGCCAGGTCGCCCACCTCCCCCGCCCCGCCGAAGTCGCTCACCACGACCTCTCCCCGGGGTGCGAAGGCCCCCCCTGCCGACCCCCGCGCCTCGAGGACCCGGGGCGCCTGCCGGGCCAGGAGCACACCGCCCACCACGAGGAGGATGAGGAGAACGAGGGCCCCGCCTGCCAGCACCATCGTTCGTTTTCCGGGATGCGACGCCCCGGGCCCCGGCCCGACGGGGCCGGCATGGGGGCGCCCCTGGGCCCGGAGCTCCGCCTCCACCGCGCGGGCGCTCGGGGGGCGCCCGTCCGGATCGGGGTCCAGGAGGCGGGCCACGAGCCCCGAGAGCGCCGGCGGCACCCCGGGGCGGAGGCCCGCCACCGCGGGGGGCGGACCCTTCGCGATGGCGACCGCCAGGGTCCTCCGGTCCCGTCCCTCGAAGGGCCTCCGCCCGGCCAGGAGCTCGTGGAGGACGACGCCGAGGGCCCAGAGGTCGCTCCGGGGGTCCGGGGCCCGCCCCGCGAGCTGCTCGGGGCTCAGGTAGGCCGGGGTGCCGGAGGCGGGTGCAGGTTCCGCCGCCCCGACCCCGAGGGCGCGCGCCACCCCGAAGTCCACGATCTTCACCCGGTCCGCGGCATCGAAGACGAGGTTCTCGGGCTTCACGTCCAGGTGGAGGATCCCGGCCTCGTGGGCCGCGGCGAGCGCCGAGGCCACCTCGGCCCCGATCCGGACGGCCTCCTCCACCGTGAGCGGGCCGTCCCGGAGCCGGTCCCGCAGGGTTCCTCCCGGGTAGCTCGCCATGGCCAGGAAGGTGCGCCCGTCGGGGGTCTCGCCCACCTCGTAGACGGTGCCGATTCCCGGGTGGTCGAGGGCCGAGGCGGCCCGGGCCTCGTCCAGGAGGCGCCCCCCCCTCCTGGGACCCCGGGGGAGCAGCTTCACGGCGACAGCGCGGTCCAGGACCGGGTCCCGGGCCAGGTAGACCGATCCCATCCCCCCCGAGCCGAGGCGCCCCTCGATCCGGTAGCGCCCCACCGTGTCCCCGGGCACGGGGCCGGGAAGCTCCAGGAGCTCCGCCCCCTTCCCCGCCTCGAGGGCCGCCCCGAGCAGGCTCAGGCGGTCGGCGCCCCGCTCCACCACCTCGTGGGCGGCGAGGAGGGCGCGGAGCCGCTCCCGGAGCACCGGGTCATCGGGAAGGGCCCTCGCGACGAAGGCATCGCGCGCGCCGGCCGGAAGCTCGAGGGCCTCGGCAAAGAGGGCCGAGAGGCGGTCCGCGTCGCTCACTCCCGCACCTCCCCGGGTCCGCCCCCGCCGAGCGCCTCGTGGAGCCAGGCCCGGGCCAGGGCCCAGTCCCCCTTCACGGTACGGGGCGAAACCCCGAGCGTCTCGGCCGTTTCCTCGACCCCGAGCCCCCCGAAAAACCGGAGTTCCACCACCTGGGCCAGGCGGGGATGCTCCTTTTCGAGGGCGCCCAGGGCCCGGTCCAGGTCCAGGAGCTCGGCGGCGCACGCCTCCGCCGGAAGGGTCACGTCCGACAGGGTCACCTGCACCGGGTCGCCGCCGCGCTTGAGGGCGCCCCGGGCCCGGGCCGCATCCACGAGGACGCGCCGCATGGCCCGGGCCGCGGCCCCGAAGAAGTAGGCGCGCTCCCGCGACACGATCCCCGGATCGCCGGCCAGCCGGAGCCAGGCCTCGTGGACGAGCTCCGTGGTGTGCAGGGTCGGGTTCCCGCCCTCCCGGGAGCGGTGCCGGTGGGCGAGGGCCCTCAGTTCGTCGTAGAGGAGGTCGACGGCCGGGCCGTCGGGACCTTCGGTGTGCATCGTGCCTCCGGCGGGTTCGGCCCCAGGGCAGGATCGGGGGTCGGCGCAGGGTAGCCCTCCGGGTGGGGTCGAGCAAGCGCGGAGCACGGCCCGGGAGGGGGGCGTTGCCCCTCCTTCCCGATTCTTCCGCATGAGGGGATGAGAGGCACCCCGTGCCACCCCGGACGCGGAGGGGAGGATCTCCGACCCCACCCTCCACCCAACCCCACCCCGCACCCGAACGGAGGATGCACCCGTGAAGAACCGCCGCCCCACCCTCACCCGACTCGCCGCCGCCGGCCTCGCCCTGGCCCTTTCCGCCGCCACCGTGGCCTGCCACGGCACCCCGGTGGACCAGGAGGGCGCCCTCCTCCACGCGACCGCGGCAGACCACGCCGCCCACGCCGCCCAGACCGGTGTCCGCGGTCCCCAGGGCCCGAACGCGAGCGCCCCCGACCTTGCCCGGATCCGCGCCGCCACCGCCCTGTACCAGCAGTTCGACCGCGCCGTGGCCGACGGGTTCATCGACCCAAGCGAGGAACTGGAGTGCGTGGCCCACCCCGAGCTCGGTGCCATGGGGATCCACTTCGTGAACTTCGAGCGCTACGGCACCCCCACCGTGGATCCCTCCCGCCCCGAGATCCTCCTCTACGAGCCCGGCGAGAACGGACGGATGCGCCTCGTGGGCGTCGAGTTCGCCGTGAACGCCGAGGCCTGGTACGCCGCGGGGAACACCGCCCCTCCCTCGGTGGCCGGGGTCGACTACGACCCGCCGAACCCCGAGGCCGGAAACCCCCTGGTGCAGAGCTCCTACACCCTCCATGTCTGGACCTGGCTCGACAACCCGAGCGGAATGTTCTTCCCCTTCAACCCCAGGGTGCGCTGCCCTGCACACTGACCCGCCCCCGGTGCGGCGCTCCCCGGCTCACCCCGCCCGGGGGCGCCCGCCGGGCCCCCGCGTCACCCCACCGTGGCCACCGTCATCCGGTAGCGGTTCTCCACCGCCGCCGTGCCGTCGGTGGCCCGGTTGTAGCGGCTGAAGATGTCGTGGAGCTCGGCGGCAAGCTCCGCCCGGGCCCCTTCGTCGAGTCGCCCCGCCGTGCGCACCGCGGGGCCGAAGAAGGTGAGAAAGACCTCCACCGCGTGCTCCACCGACCGGAAGTACTGGACCGACACCCGCTCCTCGCTTCGGATCGCGGTGGTCCCGCCCCCGAGGAGTGCCTCGAGCCCCTCGTCGGTCCCCCACCGGAGGGGCGACGAGAGCCCCGGGGGCGGAGGCGCGTACCGGGCGTTCAGTCTGAAGAAGTCGCCGCTCCACCCTTCGCCGATGGGCGAGGCGAGCCCGATCGTTCCCCCGGGGCGACATACCCGAAGCATCTCCGCCGCCGCCCGCTCCTGGTCCGGCACGAAGTGCACCCCGTAGATCGAGAGCACCTGGTCGAAGTGGTTCGCATCCCAGGGCAGGTCCTGGGCATCTCCCACCCGGAAGTCCACCTGGAACCCCCAGGCGGCAGCCCGCCGCCGCGCCCGCTCGATGAGGGCGGGCACGTAGTCGATCCCCGACACGTCGCAGTACCGCCGCGCCGCCACGAGGGCCGCGGTCCCGCTTCCGCAGGCCACGTCCAGGACCCGCGCCCCGGCGTGGGGATCCACGGTGCGCACCAGGTCCTCGCCCATCCAGGCGTTCTGACGGGAGATCTCGTGGAAATCCCCGGTGGCCCAGGTCTCCTGCTGGGTCCGGGTGATGCGGGCGAAATCGACGGGGGGCTCGGGTGCGGCGGACGGATCGTTCATCGGGCTGCTCCACTCCTGCGCTCGGGGAACCTCGGGCGTCCCTTGCAGGTGGCCCACCCCCACCCCCCCGCGCAACCTGTGCCATCATGTAGTCACATGTTACTACAATTCCGCTGCACCTTCCCCTCCCCCGTTACCGCACCCGCACCGCCATTCCGAACTGCACCCGGGTGAAGGAGACCTTCCCGCAGTGCGCCCAGGTGTCCATGACGCACCCCTCGTATTCGACCCCGAAGCGCCGCACCGTGAGGCTCATCCGTGCCCGCGAACCCGGTACCTCGGACTCCTCGATCAGGTAGAACCAGCTCCCGGTGGACACCGGCCCCCGGGACGCATCGAGCGGTTCCTCGACCCGCCCGCTGCTCTTCCCCTCCTGGCTCACCTCGAAGCGGTGCCGCGCGAACCCGTACCCTGCACCCACCCGGAGCCCGAAGACCGCCGGCGTCACGAGCACCGGCGCCACCTCGAAGCTCGTCCCCAGGCTCCGGCGCACCACCCGCTCCTGCACGCACTCCAGCGCCTCCGGCCAGTAGAGGGCGCAGGTGGCCGCCGCCTCGCTGGACCGTCCCCACTCCCGCGCCGCACTCGCCTGGACCCGGAAGTAGGGTGCCAGGGCCCGCACCGGGTGCACCGAGATCCACCCCTCGACCCCGGGCCCCCCGGGCATGGTCTGGAGGCTCGATTCACCCCGGAAGACCCCGAGCCCCAGCTCCTGCGCCTCCGCACCGTCCGGCACGCCGGCGGCGGCAACCGCGAGGCAGGCGACGAGGGCCGGAAGAATGCGCATCCCGGCATGGGCAGGGCGTTTCCTTCGGGAGATGCGGGACATGGCGGGCGGGGGTTCGGGGTCCGGATACCCGCGGGCGCCAGGCGGCGCGTGCGGGAGCTGCTCCCGATGTGAACGAGCGAAGGGTCCGGAACGAGACGTCGCCCGCCCTGCGCCCGCCTTCCCGCGGGGCGGGAGTCCCCGGGCCCGCTACTCGCCGAGGAGCGCTTCCACCTCCCGGTGGGCGTCGAGCTCCCGGAGGCGCTCCTGGACCCGGGTCAGTGCCTCGCGGAGCCGCCCCTGGTCCGCGGAGACGACCCCCTCGAAGAGCTCGGCGGCGGTGTCCAGGGCCTCGTCCATTCGCGCGTCGAGGCGGGTCTCGAGGGCGTCGGCCCGGGCCCGCCTGCGCTCGGCGCCAGGGCCGTCGGCACGGGCGGTGCGAAGGAGGCGGACCACCTCCAGGTCGCGGGCGGTGCCGTGCATCAGCTCCAGGAGCTCCTCGGCGGCCGTGGTGGCGTGGGTCCCGGCCCCGGCGTGGGCGAGGATCCTCCCCACCAGGGCCTCGGCGGCGGGAAGGCGGGGATCGAGGGCGGCGCCGGGGCCCTCCGCTCCGTCGGCTCCCATGACCGGTGCCCCCAAGGCCGCGAGCGGTACCCGCCCCGTCTCCTCCCATTCCTCCACCAGGGCCCGGGCCCGGCGCACCCGGGCCGACGGCGGGTAGATCCATGCCACCCCGAAGGGGAGGAGCCCCACCGCGAAGATCGGAAGCCCCGCCGGAACCCCGAGCGCACTCAGGGCAAGGACCCCGAGGGTGAGTCCGCCCACCCCGAGCCCCAGCTTCTGCCGGAACCGGTGGACCACCCCTTCCGCCTCCTCCACCACGGCGGGGAGGCTCGACTCCGAGTCAGGTCGGGCCATGGTCGGCTCGTACCGGCTCGGCCCGGGGAGCCCGCCCCGCCCTTTCGAGCGCCCGGGCCTGCCGCTCGAGTCCCTCCTCAACCCGGAGCCGCTCCGCCGCGGTGGTGCGGTCCACGTGGCCCAGAAAGCGCTCGATCAGGTCCCCGCTCCCCGTGACCCCGGCGCGAACGCTCCGCATCCCCGCGAAAAGGACGGGGACGAGGCCGATCACCACGACCACGAAGGGGCCGAGGCCCTCGTCCAGCCGGTTCAGGCTCCACACGAGGGTGAGGGCCGCCAGCGCGAGGGCGGCCACCCCGACGGGGACCGCGGTGCCACGAACGAGGAGCTGGACGGGGTGTGCGGGTGCCGAGGGCATGGGGGTCGGGTGCACCGGGGTGGGGGCGGCGGAGGAGCGGGGGCGCGGAGGGGGCGTTCGCGGCAACCTAGGTGGGGCGGGGGCCGGGGTCCAGTGTCGGATCGGGTTCAGCGCCCGGGGCGCGGGGAGGGGCGCCGAGGCTCCGGGGACCCAGGTACGCGCGGCGGAAACCGTGGTGGAGGCGGGCCTCGTCGGGGGTACCGAGCCAGTGGCTCGTCCCGGCGGTGACCCAGATCACGAGGTCCGACACGGAGAAGACGTCGTCCACGTCGTGCCCGGAGGTCACGACGGCGCACCCCGAGTCCCGGAGGCGCCCGAGGGCGTGCGCCACGAGGGGGCGGTCCTTCGGGGCCACCCCGGCAAAGGGCTCGTCCACGAGGAGGCAGGCGGGGGCCCGGACGAGGGCGAGGGCCAGCGAGGCGCGCTGCCGTTCGCCCCCGGACATCCGGGGCGGGCGGTGGTCGAGGAGGGGGCCCAGGGCCAGGGTCTCCACCGTCTCCTCGACGCGCTCGGCCCCTCCGTGGGCCCTGACGAGGGCGGCGAGGTGCTCGCGGAGGGTGAAGAGACGAGTGAGGGCAGACCCCTGGGCGCCGTACATGAGCCCGGAACGGGCGAGGCGGGCCAGCGACGGGCGCTCCTGGTAGACCCCCCGCCAGGCGACGCGGCCGTAGTCCGGGCGGAGGAGTCCCGCGGCGATGCGGAAGAGGGTGGTCTTCCCTGCCCCGTTCCGGCCCATGAGGGCGGTGATGCGACCCGGGGTGGCGTGGAAGGCGGCGGACTTGAGGACGGTATTCCTGCCGAAGGACTTGCCGATGCCATCGGCCTCGAGGACCGGGGCGAGGTCCGGGGCCGGGACCGGGGCGGGGGCGGATCCGGGCGCCGTCACCGGAAGAGGAGCTCGAGGAGGAGGGGGAGCGGGAGGGCGGCGAGGGCGATTCCGCGCCTGGGGATCCCCAGGTTGCCGAGAAAGACGTCCTCGCCCCGCCTTCGGGCGTCGAGGACGATGGTGGCCACCACGACGAGGAGGACCGCGGCGGCTTCGAGCGCCGACACCCGGACGAGCCCCGCCACCGCGAGGACCGCCCGGAGCCCCACCCAGACGACGAGCCCGCGGAGGAGGTAGCTCCTCCGGATGCGGGGGAGGCGGAAGATCCGGAGCGCGTGCATGCGGCGGGTGGGGGTGCAGGTGCGGGTTGCGGGTGGGCCGGGTCAGACCCGGACCAGGCAGCGGAAGCCCCGGGCCGCGTAGTACGAGTCGGCGCCGTTGTGGTAGATCCAGGTGCGACCGAAGCGGTGGTCGCCGAAGACCGCGCCCCCCCGCGCGCGGACGTCGTCCGGGGTGCGGAGCCAGCTCGAGGTCTTCGTGTCCACCGGGCCCAGCGACTGCAGGTAGTGGTACTCCTCCTCGGTGAGGAGGGCGGCACCCATGCGGCGGGCCTCCTCCTCGGCACTCCCCTCGGGGGGGAACTTCTTCCGCGCGAGGCGCGCCTCCTCATCGTAGCAGAGGCTCCGGCGCCCCGCCGGGGTCTCCCGGGCACAGTCCACGAACACGAAGGCGCCGGTCGCGGCGTCGATTCCGACCACGTCGGGCTCCCCCCCCGTCTCCTCCAGCGCCTCCAGGGTGCGGAGTTTTCCGGGGTCCGCTTCGAGCCGTGCCCGGACGTTGGCCCAGTCGAGCCCGGGGTGGCGGTGGGCGTTTGCGCGAAAGCGGGCCTCGAGGGTCTCGAGAATCGCGGGGGGCGCGGAGGGGGCTGGGGTCATGTGCGGGTGGGTGCGGGGTCGAGGAATTGCGGTGGATTCGGTGGGAACCGGGGGCGCCAACGTAGGGGGTGGAGGGGCAGGACCGACAGGGGTGCGCCCGCCGCCCCGTGAATCCTTTTCGGAATGCACCCGTAGGAGGGAGAACACCGAGTTTCCGAATCCTTGCGCTCCACCGGAGTTCATTTCCCCGATGCGAACCCTTATCGCGGTACCTGTGGCGGCCGCGCTCCTTCTCTCCCTCGCGCATGCCGGCGAGACGCGGGCAGCCACCGTGCACCCCCACCCCGATCTGACCCGGGTCACTTCCGATACCGCCTCCCTGCCGGGAAGCTGGCAGGGAACCCTTTCGATCGGGGGAACGTCGCTGCGCCTGGTCCTCCACCTCGTTCGGGGCGACGACGGAGCCCTCTCCGCCACCCTCGACTCTCCCGACCAGGGGGCGCGGGGGATCCCCGCCGGCTCGGTGCGGTTCGCCGAGGGGCTCCTGACGGTGGAGATTCCGGCCGTGGGCGCGCGCCTCGAGGCCGAGCCCGTGGACCGGGACCACATGAGCGCCCGGTTCCACCAGGGGACCTCGGACTTCCCCCTCGAGCTCGTTCGGGTCACGGGTGACCTGGCCCCCGCACGGCCCCAGAACCCCGAACCTCCCTTTCCCTACCATGCGGAAGACGTGGAGTACCCGAACCCGGGAGCGGGCATCACCCTGGCCGGGACCCTGACGGTGCCGGAAGGGGCGGGCCCCTTTCCCGCCGTGGCGCTCATTTCGGGGTCCGGGGCGCAGGACCGGAACTCCGAGGTCTTCGAGCACAAGCTCTTCCTGGTCCTTGCCGACCACCTGACCCGTCGCGGGATCGCCGTGCTCCGGTCCGATGACCGGGGGGTGGGGGCGTCGGGAGGGGACTTCGCCTCGGCCACGTCGGCGGATTTCGCCACCGATGCCGCGGCGGCGGTGGCGTACCTCCGCACCCGCCCCGAGGTGGACGCCTCCGCCGTGGGCCTCGTCGGGATGAGCGAGGGAGGGCTCATTGCCCCCCTGGTCGCCGTGGAGCACGGCGGGGTGGACTTCCTCGTGCTGATGGCGGGGCCCGGAGTGAACGGAGGCGAGGTCGTGCTCCGGCAATCCGAGCTCATCTCCCGTGCGAACGGAATCCCGGAAGAGACGATCGCCCGGAACCTTGCACAGACGGGCGAACTCTTCCGGATCCTTCGCGAGGAGGAGGACGCGGCGGTCCGGAACGAGCGCCTCGCCGCGGCCCTTCGGGCCACCTTCGAGGGGCTGACCCCGGAGGAGCGCGCTGGAACCGGGATCCCCGCCGGACAGGAGGAAGCCTGGGTCCAGCAGCAGGTGGCCCAGCTCGGAAGCCCCTGGTTCCGGTACTTCCTTCTCCACGAGCCCGAGCCGGTGCTCCGGCAGGTGCAGGTGCCCGTGCTCGCGCTGAACGGCTCGCTGGACCTCCAGGTCGAGACGGCGCAGAACCTTCCGGTGATCGGGCGGGCGCTCCGCGAGGGTGGAAACCCGGACTTCACCACCGAGGAGCTCGAGGGGCTGAACCACCTCTTCCAGACGGCCCGGACGGGGAGCCCCGTGGAGTACGGCCAGATCGAGGAGACCATGTCGCCCCGGGCCATGGAGCGGGTGGCGGCGTGGATCCTCGAGCGGTTCGGCAGGTAGGGGCGGAGCCCTCGGCTACCCGGCCACGAGGGCGAAGTGGAGGCCGACGGGGTCGCGGACCGCGGCGTAGCTGACCGCTCCCTCGCTTCCCCGGGCCACTTTCACGACACTCCCCCCCTCTTCCTCGACCCGGCGGAGGCTCTCGGACAGGTCCGCCACCGTCAGGTAGAGGAGCCAGACCGGGGGGAGCCCGGTGTTCGCGCCCCGGGCGTGGCAGACGCCGCCCACGGCGTTTCCGTGTTCGCCCAGCATGGCGTAGTCGGCGTAGCCCTCGTCCCCGTCGGTCATCTCGACCTCGTGGACCGTCGACCCCACCACCGAGCGGTAGAAATCCCGGGTCCGGTCGGCGTCGGGTACGGTGAGGTCAAGCCAGCCGATCCGGCCCACCGGGGTGTCCGGGGCGGGCGCCCCGGGGCCCCCCACCGGAATCGCCTCTGCAGGCACCACCGGTATGAGTCCGAAAGCCGCCCCGTTCGGGTCCTGGAGCACCGCCCACTGGCTTCGCCCCTCGTCGTCCTTCGCGTGCGTGAGGACCGCGGCGCCGAGCGCTTCGGCCCGCTCCACGCTCGCCGCCACGTCCGCCACCTGGACGTGGGGCATCCACTGCCGCGGAAGCCCTGCGTACTCGGGGGAATCGGCGCCGAGCCCGATGATGGGGAGGCCCAGGTTGTTCATCAGGTCCTCCCGCCAGAGCGGGGCCTCGCCGGTGGAGAGGACCCGGGCGTAGAAGCGGACCTCCGCCTCGTGGTCCGGAACGGCCACGTCTGCGCTCAGCACGGCGCCGACCCCCGGAAGGAACGGCGCGGTCATGATCCGCCCTCCGGCTGCGCTCTCGGTTCGGGGTTCCGGAAGTGCAGGCCCACCGAGACGATGGCGCTCCCCACGAGGGCGCAGGCGCCTGACCAGAGGAGGAGGGGCTCCATCATCCACTGACCGGCGAGGACCTGCAAGGACAGGGTGAAGGCCCCGAGGGTGAGCCCCATTTCGCCCAGGAACCCCGCGACACTGCCGCTCCACCGGTGCCGAAGGGCCCGGTAGAGCACGAAGGCCGCGCATGGCCCGAGGAAGGCCAGGATGTGCCCCGGGCCCGGGGCCCACACGGCATTGTCCACCGCCACCGCAAAGGCTCCAAGTGCGGTGCCCACGCCGAGGAATCCGGTCCCGAGAGCCAACTTCCGCCAGAAGCTCCCCTTCCCCTTCCCCTTCTCTTCCCCTCTCCTTGCTGCGTCTTCCTCGGCGGGTGCGAGGGCAGCCCCTCCCGACCCCTCCCCCAGCGCCTCCCGGAGCGCCTCCTCGAGGGCCGAGGGTGCAATGAGCGCCTCCGTGGCCATGCGGTGGAGATCGGCGGCGGTGACGCGGTCGGCATGGGAGGCGTCGAGCTCCGAGGCACGCAGGAGGATCTTCCGCGCCTCCGTCTCGGTGAAGGCCCGGGTCGGCTCGGGGGGTGACTCGCTCATCGCTCCTCCATACCGGATGGGTGGGCGCCGCGC